>NZ_JAMYOR010000041.1:0-58151 GCF_040319965.1 Mesorhizobium sp. M0830
AATAAATATTAATCTCTTCTGCTCGCCTCCCACCACCAACCAACTCCTGCTACCTGTTCTTTTATGCACCCCAACCCCGCTCGGCGGGGGGCGGCGCTGCCCGCCCCCCCCCGCCTCAAGACCCGTGAGGCTGCCATGAGCACCCAACTTCCGCTTCTTGTCATCGAAGATGTTTCGAGGCGCTTCGGTGCCACGCTGGCGTTGAACAAGGTTCGTTTTGACCTACGAGCGGGCGAAGTGCATGCGCTGATGGGCGAAAACGGCGCCGGCAAATCCACCCTGATGAAAATTCTTGCCGGCAATATCCAACGCGACGCTGGGCGTATCCTGATCGACGGCATCGAAGTCGAAATCCGTTCCCCGATCGAAGCCACAGACCACGGCATCGCCATCATCCACCAGGAGCTCAACACGGTGTCCGACATGACCGTCGCGGAGAATCTCGCGCTTGGACGTGAGCCGCGCACGCGTTTGGGCATCCTCGACCGTCACCGTATGGAGCAGCAGGCGCGAGAGAAGCTGGCACGCATCCATTCAACCATCGATCCGCGACGACCGCTCGGCTCGTTGAGCGTCGGCATGCAGCAAATGGTCGAGATCGCACGCGCCGTGGGCGAAAATGCCCGCGTGCTGGTGCTCGATGAGCCGACGGCGGCGCTGTCGCGCGCCGAGGCGCAGGAACTCTACCGTATCATTGCCCAAATGCGCTCGGCGGGCGTTGGTCTCATCTACATTTCGCACCGCATGGAAGAGGTCTGGCACTTGGCGGACCGCGTCACCGTTTTGCGTGACGGCGGCTATGTTGGAACCGGCACCTTGGCCGAGATCAGCCCGCCAGCAGTGGTTCGCATGATGGTCGGGCGTGCGGTTGCCGACCTCTACCATCACGACAAGCGCAACCCTGGTGCCACCGTCCTCGAGGTCGCGGGTCTGGCCAACGAAAACGTCGGCCCGGTCGACTTCTCGGTCCGGGCCGGAGAAGTTGTGTGCATGGCTGGGTTGATCGGCTCGGGCAGGACCGAAGTCGGACGCCTGATTTTCGGAGCCGACCCACGCACCGCTGGTTCAGTCACAATCGAAGGGCGACCCAGTCGCCCGTCGGACCCATTCGAGGCGATTGCCGACGGCATCGGCATGGTGCCCGAGAACCGCAAAGAGCAAGGCCTGTTCCTCGAGCATTCGGTGGAGGACAACATTGCGATCAGTTCACTCGACCGCTTCGTTGCCGCAGGCGTGGTCAATCGCACGAAACGGCGCGATGCGGTTATGGAGCAGATGAAGCGGCTCAAACTCCGGCTCAACGCAGCCTTGCTGCCCGTGAAGGCTCTGTCTGGAGGAAATCAGCAAAAGGCGGCACTCGCGCGATGGCTGCTTCGCGATTCCAAGGTGCTGATCCTCGACGAGCCGACGCGCGGTGTCGACATCGGTGCAAAGCGCGAGATCTACGAGGAGATCGACCAACTCGCCCGCGCCGGCAAGGCCATCCTGATCATATCGTCTGATCTGCCGGAGGCGATCGGAATAAGCGATCGCCTGATGGTCATGCGCGAGGGCAGGATCGTGTCCGAATTGGTTTCGGAGAAAACATCGGAAGAAGAAGTGATGCTTCATGCGACGGGCACCGCGATTCATGGCGGAAACACAGGAGTGCGACCGTGAACACTGCTCAAGACGACACCACTCAGGCATCACCGACCGCTCCGGATCGCGCCCCCTTCGATTTCGCCAAATGGTGGGATCGCGTGGGCATTCTTATGGTGCTCGTCGCGCTGGTGATCCTGATGTCGGCGATCGCTCCGAACTTCAACCGTGTCGACAACCTGCTCAACATTGCGCGCGCCATCTCGGTGAACGCCATCTTGGCGGCAGGCATGACGCTCGTGATTCTGACCGGCGGCATCGACCTTTCGGTCGGATCGATCATTGCCGTTTCTGGCGTGGTCTCCGTCATCGCCGCCATAGCGGGTGTGCCGGCCCCCGCCGCCATCTTTGTCGGCATTGCCGTCGGCGCCGCCTGCGGCCTGGTCAACGGAGCGCTGACGGCCTACCTCTCGCTCGCGCCATTCATCGTCACCCTGGGGACGATGACCTTCCTGCGCGGCCTTGCCTATACCATCACCGAAGGCCAGCCGATCGTGTCGAGCGCCTTGAACTTCAAGGACATCGGCAATGGATACCTCTGGGGTATCCCTATGCCAGTCATTGTGATGGCTACCGTCTACCTGATCATTTGGTTCATCCTGGAGCGGACGCGCTATGGCCGCCATGTCTATGCCGTGGGCGGCAATGCCGAGGCAGCCAAACTCGCAGGCGTCCGTGTCAAGCGGGTAGTCACGTCGGTCTATGTCCTGGCAGGCGGTTGCGCCGGCCTGGCGGGTGTCATCTTCGCCGCCCGCGTCATTTCGGCCCAGCCTACCGCCGGCACCGGCTACGAGCTGGACGCAATCGCGGCGGTGGTGCTTGGCGGAACCAGTCTGGCCGGCGGCCGCGGCCGAATTGTCGGCACCCTAATTGGATCCGTGATCCTTGGCGTGCTGAGCACGGGTTTGATCCTGCTCAACGTGCCATTCTTCACCCAACTTCTGATCAAGGGCGTCGTCATCATCGTGGCCGTCGCGATCGACAGCCTGAAGCAGCGGCCGGGGCTTTTCCGCTTCAGCAAGAAAGCGCCGCCCCGTGGCTCGGGCCGGTAACCGCCACGTCCTAGCGGCGCCGCTCCATCCGAGCTCGCCACCCTTGCACTGGAAGAACCAGCATGACCCATGCCGTCACCATCACAGATCCTCTCGCCGGCCGGCGCGACCATGAGCCGATCGCTTTTTCCGTCATGGCTGACCTGCCGCATGCCCTGTGGTGGGCTCGCGACGACGCCGGCAACCGGGTGTTGTGCCAGCGCCTGACGCAGGACGGCAAGCCAGGAGAAACGCGATTCGTGGCGACCATAAGCTTCGTTGGCCGTCTGCGGCTGACTATGGATGAACCATGCGATCCTGCTTCGGTTGACATTTCCGGCCTTAAGGTTCTCCAAGGCAGGGAAGCGGATTGCTTCGTGCGCCTTGACACTGGCGCGTTCGACCTTGAGCTCTGCTCCGGCACAGCTCGAGGCCTGGGCTCCTCTAAATGGGGGGTTCGTCACTTCCGGTCATTGCTTGACGATTTCGAACTGCTGCCATCCGGCAACAATGCCCTGGGCGGCTTTTACGGGCCTTTCTTCACCCCGGAGAATGGCCTCATCAACCCTCCCGAACACACGACCGTTACGATCGAGACGCTGGAGCGCGGTCCGGTTCTGCACCATTATCGCATGCACGGCACGATCCCGGATGGCCTGCTGGATGAACTCAAGGGCAAGCGTTTCTCAATCGACTGGGTCTTCACCTACGGGACGCCTTTTTTCCAGCGCCGCTATTGGGTCGATCCTTTCCAAACCGTCATCAACGGCCGCTCCGTCACCAACAAGATCACCGTTGGCGATGAGTTCGAGGGTGGCAACGGCAAACTCGTGTTCGACCGCTTTGCCGCCTATGGCGGAACGCGCTATCGGGCAGGGGACCCCTATGCCGGCGAGCTCGTCGCGATGGTGGCGGACACGGTGACCAACTCGCCCAGCCAAAGCCGGAAGTTCGAGGAATTCCGTTCGCATCTCGCCGACATCGAATCCGCGCATTGGGATCTCTATTGGCGGCTGTTCTGCAAATGGGAGGGCGTGCTCGAGGAAAATGAGCTGCGTGATCGGCTGGCGCGCGTTCGTGCCGCCGCGCACGTCAAGGCGGACCTGACGGATCGTCGTTGGGTCCTGACAGATCAGCCTGTCGACGTGTCCGCGGTCGAGCACGAAACGATATTTCCTGGTCCAGCCGACAAGACCGTGGAATTTGACGAGGCGACGGGTCGCGCCATGATCTGGTGGACATCGGAGCCGTCCGGGGCCTTCCAGATCGTCCAGCGACGGCAGTCCGGGTGGGTCAATTGGGGCAGCAACGGCGAGAATGAATGCCCGGAGCTTCCCGTCGGTGTGCAGATCAAGACCGCTTATGGCTATTTCGCCGATCGCTGGCAGGCCGTGGCAGATCAGCTGGAGATTGCCCCGATCGTGCGCGCCGAATAGAAAGCGTTCCGAAGCATGACGTCCTCTTGCAAGGCTCGATGGCGGCTTGGCCGAGTTTCGCTGATTGGACGCTTTAGGGGGTATTCAGCACTCTTCGGGCCATTGCGCCTCAGAACCGATGTGCTGCATTCTCACTACACTATCGAAGGGAACGACAGACCAGAGCGTGTTGTCGCCCTTCCCATGCCATCGCGTAAGATATGCGGACCAGCGCCCGGACCCAAGATGCAGGATCAAGTAGTACGCTATTCCACCGCCTCGACTGCGACGCTTCCACAATGCGCCTACCTTCAGACGGAAGCCACGGGGAGTGTTGCTGAAAAGGAGAAAGGTATCTGGATTCGAATGGGCGGTTGCGCGCGTAGCTTCTCCTGTCACCTCCAACTCGAAAGCAGGTGTTGCGATTTTTCCCTCCAACGAATACCCGTCAATATTGATGTAATTCGTGCTGGGCTTGCGCATCGCAACTCATTCCTCGAACACTGGCCGTTTCGGACCGGGAACGGCGATCCGCCGGCGCCTTGAGACTTGATCCGCCGTGGGCAACGAATGACAGGCAGATGTCTGCCGGACAGGCTGGTTTCGGTCGCGGCAAAACTATACCTTGAACCAAACGACTACCGCGATGCCGAATATGCAAAAAAGCACGTAAAGCAGAGCCGCGATGCGTTGGCGCCTGGGCGAAAGCTTTGGTGTGTTCTCATTTTCAGGCGGTGAGATGCGCTGTTCCATTTACCACTTAGATCCCACCAAGGTGGAGCGTCTTCAGTTCCAGGAACTCCTCCAGCCCGTGATGCGATCCCTCGCGGCCAAGGCCGGATTCTTTGATGCCGCCGAAGGGCGCAGCTGTGGTCGATACGGATCCTGCGTTGATTCCGACCATCCCGAACTCAAGAGCTTCGGCCACGCGGAAAGCGCGTGAGATGTCTCGTGTATAGAGATAGGATGCTAGACCAAACGGAGTGTCGTTCGACATTTCAATGGCTTGCTCTTCGGTCGAGAACCTGAACAGCGGGGCCACCGGGCCGAACGTCTCCTCCTTCGCGATCTTCATCTCAACCGTGGCATCCCGCAAAACCGTCGGCTCATAAAATAGACCTGATCGCAGCTTGCCGCCGACGACTACGGCTGCACCTTTGGACGTGGCATCATCGACATGTTCCTGGATCTTGGTTATCGCCGCCTGATTGATCATAGGACCAATCGCGGTGCCCTCCAGAAGGCCGTCACCGACTATGAGCTTCGAGGTTGCCGCGGTCAGCCGCTCGGCGAATGCGTCATAGACGCCATCCTGAACAAGGATGCGGTTTGCGCACACGCAAGTTTGACCACCGTTGCGGAATTTGCTTCCCATCACGCCGGCGACCGCCGCGTCGAGGTCGGCATCGTCAAATACCAAGAAAGGCGCATTGCCACCCAGTTCGAGCCCGACCCGCTTCACCGTCGCTGCGCATTGCTCCATCAAAATCTTGCCCACGCGGGTCGATCCGGTGAAGGTCAGCTTTCTTACAACGGGGCTGCTTGTTAATGCCCGGCCTATTTCGGCGGCCTGGCCGGTCACGATGTTGATAACGCCATTGGGTATGCCCGCGCCCTTTCGGCAAGGATACCGAGAGCCAAGGCAGAAAAGGGCGTGAGTTCTGCTGGCTTGATCACAATGGTGCAACCGGCTGCCAGAGCTGGAGCCGCCTTGCGAGTGATCATCGCATTCGGAAAGTTCCACGGCGTGATTGCAGCGACAACCCCTATGGGATGTTTCTGCACGATGATGCGGCCGTCAGCTGACGCTGCCGGGATCGTCTCGCCGTATACGCGTCGGGCCTCTTCGGCGAACCATTTCACGAATGAGGCACCGTAGACAATCTCGCCGCGCGCTTCCGCGAGTGGTTTTCCCTGTTCCAAAGTCATGATCCGCGCGAGATCATCACTGTTTTCAATAATGAGATCGAACCACCGCTCCAACAGCGCCGCGCGTTCGCCTGCGGTCTTCCGACGCCACGATTTGAAAGCCAGGTCCGCGGCCGCTATAGCGTCTTGTGTTTCCTCAGTCCCACATCTCGGAACACTGCCGATAATCTCACCTGAGGCCGGGTTATCCACCGGAGTGGTGACGGCACTGTTCGCTCCCACCCAATTTCCATCGATGTAGCAAAGCTCGGTAAAAAGCGAGGGATCTTTCAGTTGCTGGGCGATTGTCACGGCGTTCTCCAAGGTTTGCCGCATCATCCGCCATGTATCGCGGCACAATCTGCTGAAGAGATATCCCGCGTCGATAGCAATGCTCAATTCGCCACCGCGATCTACCCGATATTGCCGCTCCAGAAGCGCAAAAAATGAGGCAAAGAATGATCGCCCCTCCAAAACGCTCGGACGGCTTTCACGACGATTCAGCGAAAGTCGGCATCCGCACGGTCGCGTCCTGGCGGTACGCTCGTTTGAGCGCGTGCAGAGCGACCTACAAAGCTGGAGTCGATTTCGGCCCTCGCGGGCGGGAAGCGGTCGAGTGCTCAGATCACAAGGTGCTAATGCCGTCGCGAGACGTCGAGATTCGCGAAGTCACTTTCCAGGGTTTTTGGAGCGTCTACTTTCCGGCGGGAGGATCAAAGGTCAACCCTTTCTCCTTCACCACTGCTGCCGTCGCGCTCAGGAATTGTTCCATCGCTGGGCCCCCGCGATCTCGCCGCCAACTCGCCTGTGTTACTATCCGCGGCGCAGGCTCTTTTAACCTTCGTACGACAATACCGGGCCGACTATGTATCCATTCTGCGTCATAATGCAGCGTGATGCCGATGTTTGCAGCCACCAAGGCCATAATGCCATCGCTGTGTTCGGCTTGTTGCCCAAGAAGAAAATCAAACCCGTGGCGAAGGCAGAAGTCCCTGACGACGCGGTGGAAAACTCGCCATGTCTGCAGTCGACCGAGAACAAACGGTTCCTTTGACAAATCAGTTATGGAAATTGTCTCTTTCGCGACCAATGGATGCGAGACGGGGAGGACGGCTATCAACCGTTCGTTGCGAATGATGATCCGGTCAAGCTGGGGATGACTATAAGGTCCATGGTGGAACGCGATGTCGAGTTCGCGATCGAGAATGAGGTCGATCATTGTTGGCGTCGACTCGTCCACGAGAATGACATCTATCTCTGGTGCGGCGGCACGAAATACACGAATGATCTCCGGCAAAAGGCCGTTGATCGCCGGATCGTTAAAGCCGATGCGTAGCGCCCCCGCGACGCCCATCTGCACGCGTCTCGCACGGTGGATTGCCTGATCCACCTGATCCAAAAGACCCCTCGTTTCCCTTTGAAACCAACTGCCTGCCTCCGTCAGCCCCACAACGCGGGTGGTGCGCTGTAGCAACGTCACGGACAACATGTGTTCGAGATCCTTGATGGTCCGGCTCAAGGCTGGCTGGGCAATGTTGAGTCGTTCCGAGGCGCGGCGAAAATTCAGCTCCGTTGCCACAGCATGGAACGCGCGCAGATGGCGTAGCTCGATTGGCATTTGTGACTATTTGGGCATCAATTGGGCCATGTATTGATATTAGCGTTTTATGAAACGGCGCGCTAGATTTTTGCACCGCACGCAACGAGGCGGTCATGTGACAAGGGGAACGACGATGCTCAAAAATGCGATTTCCGTCAGCCTCTGCGGTGTTTTCGCACTGCTCGGAACTGATCTGGCTCTGGCCAACAAAGCAGACGACACGCTACGCATCGTCTGGGGCGTTGATGGTGTGATGGTCAACGCCGACAACTATTATGGCGCCACACGGACTGGCATCTGGTTCGACAAGATGGTCTTCGACACCCTTATCGACAGGGATCCTCTGACCGGAGACTACAAACCCAATCTGGCAACGGCCTGGAAGTGGATCGACGATACAACGCTGGAGTTCACGCTTCGGCAGGGGGTCAAATTCCACAACGGCGAGCCTTTCGGTGCCGATGACGTCGTCTACACGTACAATACCGTCGCGCATGACGATGGTGTAAAATTCAAGCGCATCGTGAGTTGGATCGACAAGGTCGAAAAGGTCGATCAATACAAGGTGCGCATTCATACCAAGGGACCGTTTCCCCAGGCCATCGAGTTCTTGGCGGGACCGATGCCAATTTATCCGAATGAATATTACAAGTCCGTCGGGTCGGCCGGGATGTCGAACAAACCTATCGGCACCGGCCCGTTAAAGGTCGTGGAGATGAAGCCCGGCAACGAGTACGTGCTAATCCGCAACGACGACTATACCTGGGGCAGTCCTAAAGGAGCTGCGAAGATCAAGAATGTGATCGTCCGTGAGATACCCGACGCGCAGACGCAAGTTGCCGAGATCATGTCCGGCGGTGCCGACGTGAGCGCGGATATGACGCCTGATCTGGTCAAACAGCTCAAGGACGCGCCGGGCGTGGCCGCGGCTAACGCCGAGACATACCGGGTCTTCTATATGGGTCTCGATGCGATGGGGCGGACAAAGACACCAGCGATCCAAGACATCCGGGTTCGCCAGGCGCTGAACTACGCGATCGATCGCAAGGCCATCGTAGAAAATCTTATGGCAGGTGCTGCACGCGTCATCGACACGCCGTGCCACCCACTCCAGTTCGGCTGCGACCAAGCCGCAGCGGTGAAATACCCCTATGACCCGAAAAAGGCCAAGGCACTCCTCGCCGAGGCGGGTTTCAAGGATGGCCTTGAGCTTCCTATCTATGCCGAGGCGCCGGCCTACGAGGCTGAAGCGGTCATGGGCTATCTGGCGGCGGTGGGCATCAAGACCACCTTGAACCGGCTGCCCTGGGAGGCTTATCGCGACGCCCAGGTCGCCAACAAGACGCCTCTCTTCCTTACCAACTGGGGTTCCTATTCGCTCGCGGACGCATCGGCGAGTACCAGCGTGTTCTTTAACGGTGGTGACGATGACTTTGCACATGATCAGCAGGTGATTGATGCGCTGAAACTTGCCGACACAAGCACGGATCCGGGCGTACGCAAGGAACACTACAGCAAGGCAATCGCCCGGATCACTTCGCAGGCCTATTGGGTGCCGATGTTTAGCGGGATTCGCAGCTATACCTGGAACTCCGACCTCGATTTCAGGCCCTATCCGGATGAGATTCCACGTTTCTACGAATACGGCTGGAAATAGCCACTGCCATCGTAGATGCGCGCCATGAGGCCGCCGGCGGATCGCTGATGCAAGGATCCGCCATTCATGCACGTCAAAAGCGGATCTAGCGAAATGAACCCCGGTCCCCAACCGCAAAAAGCGCCGAACCTTCATCATAGTGCGCTGGTCTGTGATTTGACCGTGCCGTGGGTTCAAATAGGTCGTGCGGACCTGCGCAACCGCACATTGCCGCGCATGGCGAAGAGCGGCGTCAACTTCGTTTCGCTAACGGTTGCTTCCGATGCCGAGAGCCTGCTTGACATCTTGGATCTGCTCGCAAGGGAGCGGCGCATTTTTCGCGAGAAAACGCAAGACTATAGGATCGTGGAGACGGTCGAGGATATCCTGGCGGCGAAGAACGGAGGCCAGCTTGCAGTCTCCTTCAACCTGCAGGGCACCAACGCGCTCGCGGGCAATCTCGACAGGGTAAGCCTGCTATACGATCTCGGCGTTCGTCAGATGCTGCTCACCTACAACAGGAGGAACCTTGTTGGCGACGGTTGCCACGAACGCACCGACGCGGGCCTGAGCGAATTCGGCGTCAATCTCATCGCGGAGATGAATCGCGTCGGCATGATCGTGGACTGCAGCCACACCGGCTACAGGACCTCCATGGAAGCAATGGAGGTGACGAATGCTCCCGTTATCTTCTCCCATTCAAATCCCAAAACCCTTTGGGAACACGATCGAAACATCCGGGACGACCAGGCGAGCGCCTGCGCTTCGACTGGCGGCCTGGTCGGGGTGGTGGGCGTCGGCATCTTCATGGGCGATAATATCGCCACGACCGAAATGCTCGCGCGGCAGATCGACTACTATGTTGAACTGATCGGACCCGACCACGTCGGGCTCGGACTCGATTATGTTTACGACGTTGAGGCCGAGCAGGCCTACATGGCCTCGGTGAAATCCCCGCCGCGCGGCAAGTACGACAAGATGACAGCCTTCTTTCAGCCGGAGCAGCTTCCCGAGCTTACAGATCTGTTGCTGGCCAAAGGCTATCCGGAAAGCGCCATCAGGGGTATTCTGGGAGAAAACTTCCTGCGCGTCGCGCGCGCCGTCTGGCGCTGAGTGAGGTGTGCCGATGCTGACGTTCACCCTCAAGCGCCTTGTTTCAGCAGTCCTCACCCTCCTGGTGGTTTCCATGTTCACCTTCTCGCTGGCTTATCTGGCCGGCGATCCGGCCGTTGCGGTTGCCGGAAGGGAGGCATCGGGCGAAGACATCTCGCAAATCCGCAACTTCTATGGCTTTGATCGGCCGGTGGTCGTTCAGTACCTGGACTGGCTCGGTAAGGCAGCGACCGGCGATTTTGGAAAGTCCTACCACTATCGCCAACCTGTCTCGACCATGCTCGCCACGCGACTTCCGGTCACCCTGACGCTCGGCGTGAGTGCGCTGGTCTTTGCCCTCGCGCTCGGCGTGCCGCTCGGCATCTTGGCTGCCCTTAGGCCCGGTTCACTCATCGACCGCCTCGCGATGAGCATTGCAGTCGTCGGCCAAGCCATGCCAACATTCTGGTTCGCGCTGATTATGATCGTCTTCTTCGGCCTCACTCTGCGCTGGCTTCCAATATCGGGGAACGGTTCGTGGGCGCATTTCGTCATGCCCACTCTTGCGCTGGGCTATTTCGCAACGCCCGCACTAATGCGCCTTACGCGTTCTGGCATGATTGACGCCTTGCGGTCGGACTATGTCCGGACCGCCAGAGCCAAGGGTCTACTCACCGGCCGCATCCTGTTTCGCCATGCTCTGCGTAACGTTGTCGTGTCGATCGTCGCAATCTCTAGCGTGCAATTCGGAGCCTTGCTCGGCGGCTCGATCGTTGTCGAACAGATCTTCGCACTGCAGGGTATCGGGTGGCTGGGCTACGACGCCACGATCCGCTCCGACCTGCCAGTGCTGCAGGCAATCACGCTCGTGGTCGCGGCATTCTATGTGTTTCTTACGCTTGCCGGCGATCTCCTGAGCGCGGCACTCGACCCACGCATGAGGCTGGCGCGATGAGTGAGCATATCAACGTGCTCGACAGACCTTTGGCGATTGGTGGGCACGTCAGTCTCATGCACCGTCTGGTCCGCAGTCCGGGCGCCCTGACGAGTGGTGCAATCCTGCTCGCATTCGCGGCGATCGCGCTGTTTGCACCTTTGCTTGCACCGCATGATCCCTATGTACAGGACATTTCTCGCCGTCTGCTTCAACCCATCGGCTATGCGCGGCATGATCCTGTCCATCTCCTGGGTACCGATGCATTCGGACGCGACTATCTCTCCCGGCTCATCTACGGCACACGCGTGGCGTTGATTATCGGGGTTTGTGTAATGCTTTTGTCGGGCATCCTTGGCACGACGCTCGGCATGATCGCTGGCTTCTACGGCGGCCGTATCGATCAAATTCTCATGTTCGTGATCAACACGCGGCTGGCACTGCCTGTCTTTCTCGTGGCCATGGCGGTCGTGGTCGTGTTCGGCGCATCTTTGCTGGTGACAATCCTTATCCTGGGGCTGTTCCAGTGGGACCGCTTCGTTATCGTGGCCCGCAGCGCAACACAGCAAAGTGTCGGTCTTGACTACGTGCAGGCGGCGCGCGCTATCGGGGCGTCGGGAGCACGCATCCTTGCTACCGAGATATTGCCTAACATTCTCGACGCGCTGATCGTCATCGCCACGATCGAGATGGCCTATGCGATTCTCTTGGAATCCGCCCTGTCGTTTTTGGGCTTCGGTGTCCAGGAGCCTACGGCGTCTTGGGGGCTGATGCTGGCGCAGGCCAGGCAATACATGTTCTTCGATGCCTGGCTGCTCTATATCCCAGGCCTTGCGCTGCTCATCCTCGTTTTGGCGATCAATGTTTTCGGTGACAGCCTGCGCGATCTTCTGGGGCGAGGGAATGGCCGATGAGCGCGGTCCTGGAAGTCGAAGGTCTTGAGGTTGAGATTGCACTCGCGACCGGTAGCCTCAATCCAGTGCGGGGCATAAGCTTCCAGGTGGAGCGCGGTGAGGTTCTCGGCATAGTCGGCGAATCCGGCTGCGGGAAGTCGCTGACATCGCTCGCCCTGATGGGCTTGCTCCCGAAAGCGGCCTGCCGTCGCGCTCAAGCCATCCGGTTCTGCGGCGTGGACATAACGCGCTTATCCGAGCGGCGGATGGCAGATCTGCGTGGCAATCGGATGGCGATGATCTTTCAGGAGCCGACGACCTCCCTCAATCCCCTCCTGACCATCGGTGAGCAACTCACGGAGGTGTTTCTGCGGCATAGGCGGGGAAACCATCCGCAGGGTCGTCGAAGGGCGGAGGAACTGCTCGAAATGGTCGGTATAGGCGAAGCGAGCTACCGTCTCGCGCAGTACCCCCATCAGCTCTCCGGCGGCATGCGCCAGCGCGCCATGATCGCGATGGCGCTGATGTGCGAACCGGACCTGATCATCGCCGATGAACCAACGACAGCGCTCGACGTCACAATCCAAGCCCAGGTGCTTGGCCTTTTCCGGAGATTGCAGCGAGAGCTCGGCATGGCGTTGATCTTCATTACCCACGATCTCGGTGTCGTCGCGCGCCTCGCCGATCGCGTCATGGTCATGTATGGCGGCGAGATCGTCGAGAGCGCCTCAGCGCGGTCTTTGTTCGCAAACCCAACGCATCCTTATACGCAGGGCCTGCTATCCTGCTTGCCGCAGCCAGGCAGACCCGGGCGCCTCGGAACGATCCCGGGTACCGTGCCAACCTTTACCCGCGACTTGAGAGGCTGCGGCTTCGCAAACCGGTGCGCGTTTGCTTCCGCCGTCTGCCGGCAGCAACCGATCACCATGCGCACGGCTGGAGTCGGCCACACTTGTCGCTGCACTCTGGTCCCTGAACAGGCAGTGTCTAGGGCTGCTGCGGGGGTAGTCTGATGGTGTTCGAGCCTGCTCTTGCTCTGCGCGGCGTCCGAAAGAGCTATTCCTCACACCTAGGCCTCCTTGGAAAAAGAGAGCTGTTCTCGGCAGTGGACGGTGTCAGCTTCAACGTCGAGCGAGGTAGCGTCTTCGGGCTCATCGGTGAATCCGGTTGTGGGAAATCCACGCTTGCACGCTTGATGGTTGGGCTTGAGCAGGTCAGTAGCGGCGAAATCCTGGTAAGCGGCACCGACGTGGCCGCGCTGTCACGCCTTGAGCGGGCGCGCAAGATTCAGATCATCTTCCAAGATCCCAATGGTTCTCTAAATCCGCGCAAGTCGATCGGCTCGATCCTGACATTGCCGCTGCGCGTCCATCGGCTTGGCTCGCCACGCGAACAGAACCGCCGAGCGGTTGAAATGCTCGATCTGGTCGGACTTCCCAAGCGCGTCCTCGACAGCTTGCCGGGCGAACTGTCCGGCGGACAGCGCCAACGCGTAGCGATTGGGCGAGCCTTGATCATGCGCCCGGAGATCGTCGTGTGCGACGAGCCGACCTCCGCGCTCGACGTGTCTGTCCAGGCCCAGATTCTCAATCTTCTCGACGATCTGCGGGTGGAATTCGGCCTGACCTACGTGCTGATCTCGCATAATCTTGCGGTGGTCGAGCATATGGCGAGCCGGATCGGCGTGATGTGCATGGGTCGCATCATCGAACATGGCTCCGCCCCTGACATCATGCAGCGGCCGCAGCACGCCTATACCAAGCTGCTCCTGAGCGCCGTGCTGACGCCGGATCCTTCTCTTGGCCTCCCGTTCATCGACGACCGGACCCGCGCCGACGCTATTTCCGGCCCTGACAATAGATGGAGATCCTCATGACCCTGAAACTCGGCGCGGAACATGGATCGGTGCCATTGGTCTGGGACGCACATTGTTGTGTGCCGCTGCTGCCTGATCAGGACCTTGCCCATCTCGAACGTCACCGGAAGGCTGGCGCCAACTTCGTCTCGATCAATGTCGGTATGGACTTTACCCCACTGGCCCAGGTCGTGCGGGTGATCGCCGGCTTCCGTGCCTGGATCACCCGCCATAGTGAAGGCTTCATACTCGCCGAGAATATAGACGACGTACTGCTCGCCAAGACGACGGGGAGGCTTTCCATCGCCTTTGATCTGGAGGGTTCAGCAATGTTGCAGGACGACTTGGCCATGGTTCGGCTCTTCTGCGATCTGGGTGTGCGGCAGATACATCTCGCCTACAACCGCGACAACTCGATCGCTGGTGGCTGTCACGGCAGCGGTAGCGGTCTCACCGCGCTCGGCCGTGCAGTTGTACGCGAGATCAATGCCGTCGGGATGATGATGGACTGCTCCCATTCCAGCAAACGCACCAGCCTCGACATCGCTGAGTTGTCGACCAAGCCGGTCGTGTTCTCCCACTCGAATGCCCGAGCCCTGCAGGACCACCCGCGCAACATCGACGACGAGCAAATCCGTGCCTGCGCTGCAACCGATGGCGTCATCGGGATCTGCGGCATCAGCGAATTCCTGGGCGTAGGGGGCACCTCCACGGCGAACGTCGTCAGGCACATTGACTACGTGTCACAGCTCGTCGGATCGCGGCACGTCGGCCTGGGGCTCGACTATGTTTTCAATCAACAGCACAGCGATCTTCCAACAGGACTCGACCCCCATGATTGGTGGCCACCGGCTTATGAGTACCGTCTTGCGACGGGCGAGATCGTAACACCCGAACAATTGCCGGAGATCGCAGCTGCATTGCGAGCGCGAGGTTATGTGCAGCACGACATCGAAGGCATCATGGGGGGGAACTTTCTGCGAGTGGCCCGCACGACCTGGTCTGAAACCAGCAAGAATTAGATAGCCTCTGACGCGTAGCAACCCGTTGGGTTGAAGACTTTGCTGCGGGGGTCAACGGTCTCGAACTTCAGATCGAGCTGCGCCTGAGACACCGCTGGGCCGGCCAGACCGTGAAAACGCCAAATGATGCAGGCCGCAATGCGTTGGAGCGCACTTCAAGGTCTGCCCGACCATTCGCTATCTGCTGCGGCACAATCTGCTGAAGCGACATCCAACATCGACAGCAACGCCCACAATTGCCCCAATGATCCATCCAACTTCGCTGCGCCGGAAGCTCACAGTGACCAAAGAGGTGAGACATGGAAAAGGCTCAGATCGTCTATGACGATTTTGCAAAAGTTGAAATACGCATCGGGCGCGTTCTGGCAGTGTTGCCGTTCGAGCGTGCGCGACATCCGGCTTATAAGGTGGAGGTCGACTTCGGGCCGTTTGGTCGCAAGTGGTCAAGTGCTCAGATCACCAGCTATAAAGCGGATGACCTGATCGGTCAGTTGGTCGCTTGCGTGGTTAACATGCCCCCGCGCAACATCGCCGGATTTAATTCCGAAATTCTAATTCTTGGAGCTCGCGATACCGCTGGCGAAGTCAAGGTGCTGACTCCCACGCACAACATCCAGGTTGGCGAAGCGGTATTCTAAAGTCTGTCGCGGAACGCAAAACAACGGCTTGAGGAACAAAGATGAGTGTAGAAACAGCAGACTTCATTGTCGTTGGTGCTGGCATCGCTGGCGCTTCAGTCGCCTACGAGCTGAGCTTGCAAGGCAAAGTCATCGTTCTCGAAATGGAGTCGTCGCCGGGGTATCATTCCACCGGCCGATCTGCGGCCGTGATGTCGGAAAACTATGGCCCGGCCCTTTGGAGCCGGCTTGTCACCGCATCCCGAGCTTTTCTCGAGACGCCCCCGGACGGTTTTACGGACGTCCCGCTCGTCACACCCCGCGGGGCCCTCTTCCTCGCCCGCGATGGCGAGCAAGCGCAGCTCGCCGCGCAGGCGGAGGAGCTGCTGAGCAGAGGCGCATCAATCGAGCGGACCTCTTCGGAAGAAGCTTTGCGGTTCTGCCCCGTCATTAGGACAAGCGAATTTGTCTCTGCGCTTTATGAGCCGGACTGTATGGACATCGACACAAACGCCCTCCTGACCGGCTATCTGAAAATGCTTCGAGCGCGAGGCGGACGGGTGGTCACAAACGGCAAGGTCGAAGCCTTGGAGCGTTCGGGCAACGTTTGGAGGATATCCACACCAAGCGGGTCATTTGAAGCGCCTGTTGTCATCAATGCTGCTGGAGGGTGGGTCCAGGAGATCGCGTCGCTTGCGGGGCTGCCCTATCGAAATGTCGTTCCGTTCCGCAGGACCGCGGTCGTGTTCGACCCTCCCTCGGGCAGTTCCATACAGAGTTGGCCGATGACTTTCGATGTCGCCGAGACGTTCTATTTCAAGCCGGAAGCCGGCCGGATCATGGTGTCGCCAGTCGATATGGCGATGTCCGAACCCTGCGATGCGCAAGCAGATGAACTGGAAGTGGCGATCGCTATCGATCGGATCCATACCTATACGACGATGGAGGTTCGCACCGTAAAGCACAAATGGGGCGGGCTGCGGACATTCGCTCCCGACCATGAGCCGGTTATCGGACGCGACGCCGAAGAGCCTAGCTTCATCTGGCTGGCGGGGCAGGGCGGTAATGGCGTGATGGGCGGAGCGGCAGCGGCGCGGCTGGCGGCCAGCTTTGCGCTGAATGCCGAAATTCCACCTGACATCGCAGCATTGGGCATTACGACAGAAAATGTGTCTCCAGGCCGCGCGTGCGTCCTCGACGCGAGTGGGGACAAGCCAGTGGTCGGGACGTTCGAAGCATTCGGCTGATCCGCCAGAGGATCTGACCCGGCCGGGGTTTCCGACGCCTTGTCCCGACACAATCACTCCATGATGGAAGGAAAACCCATGTCTTCGAACCAGCGCAGCCAAGATGAACTTCTGACGGCCCGCGCGAACAATATCCCCAGGGGCCTGCTGACGGCACACCCCATCATCGTAGATCGCGCGGAAGGTGCTCACATCTGGGACACCGCCGGTCGCCGCTATCTCGACTTTGTTGGAGGCATTGGCGTCCTCAACGTTGGCCATAACCATCCCCGGGTCGTTGCGGCGGTCCAGGAGCAACTCAAGCGCGTCACTCACACAGCCTTCCAGGTGGCAGCGTATGAGCCTTACATCGTTCTGGCGGAGCGACTCAACAAGCTGATCGGAAAGGGTGCAGCATACAAAAGCGTATTCCTCACGACCGGCGCAGAAGCCGTGGAAAACGCCATAAAAATTGCGCGCGCCTACACTAACCGCCCAGGCGTGATTTCCTTTCGCGGCGGCTTCCATGGGCGCACGCTGCTTGGAGTAACGCTCACCGGCTTCGCTCAGCCGTACAAGCAGAATTTCGGCCCCTTTGCTGGCGAGGTCTTCCATTCGGCCTATCCTGATAGCTATCGCGGCATTACGACAGAAGGCGCTATTGCCTCGCTCGAGGAAGTGTTCGCCACTGAGGTCGCGCCCGATCGCGTCGCCGCCATCATCATTGAACCCGTGCAGGGCGACGGCGGCTTCCTCCAGGCTCCACCAGAGTTCCTGCGTGCTCTCAGAGAGATAACCCAGCGCCACGGCATCGTCCTCATCGCCGACGAAATTCAAACCGGGTTCGGTCGCACCGGGAAGCTCTTTGGCTTTGAGCACGCGGAGATTCAGCCTGACCTGGTCACGGTCGCGAAGAGCCTGGCCGGTGGCTTTCCGATCTCGGGCGTCGTCGGCAAGGCCGAGATCATGGATGCACCCGCTCCCGGTGGACTCGGTGGCACATATGGTGGCAATGCAATCGCATGCGCTGCAGCACTGGCGGTTCTCGACGCCTTCGAAGAAGACGGACTTATCGAGCGCGCCGCAACTTTGGGCACGAAATTGTCGGCCGCACTTGATGCGCTCAAGGCAGAGCACGCCGACATTGGCGTCGTGCGTGGCGTCGGGTTTATGCGCGCAATCGAGTTCGTGTCGGACAGCGTGACCAAGAGGCCCGATGCAGATCGTGCGCAACAGGTCATGGAGCGTGCTCGCGAGCGGGGTCTGCTTGTGATCAAGTGTGGGGTTAATCGCAACATCGTTCGCTTCCTGGCCCCCGTCACCCTCTCCGATGGAGAGCTCGACGAGGCTGTTGCCATCCTCGCCGACGCGTTGAATGCCGACAAGGTGTCTGCCGCCGCATAGTGCTTTCATCTGATCCGAACTGCGGCCGAGGCCGGAGACAAGCTCTAGATTAGGCCGGATCTCGGCTGGGAGGTGGCTGAACGCCACCTCAGGGAGATGTCGCATGGGCGCGATATTTGTCGATTGTACTGAAGAATTGGCCCGCGTCATAAAGGACCGCAAGTTGCCGGTGCCCGGTGCGATCACGATCAACGAAGGGAACCCCACGCAAGCAGACCTCGTGGCAATGTGCGCGCAGGCCGAAGTGCTCCTCGTCGAGCACACGGTTGTTCCACCAGCTGTTCTCGATGCTTGTCCCTCAATACAAGCGATCATTTTTATGGGGACGGGAGCAGGAACATACGTCGATCTGGATGACGCAGCAAAACGCGGTGTGCAGGTTTACACCACCCCTGGATACGGAGATCGATCAGTTGCCGAGCACGCATTCGGTCTGATGTTCTCAGCAGCGCGTAAAATAGCCGAGATGGACCGAACGATACGCTCCGGGGTCTGGTCGCCGGTGGGCGGATTGCAGTTGATGGGACAGAAGATTGCAGTGCTCGGCCTAGGTGGGATCGGAGCCTGCATGGCGGACCTTGCGAGCGGAATTGGTATGGAGGTGGCAGCCTGGAACCGAACTGCCCGTGATCACCCAGGCTTTGTTGCGGATCTCGATGAAGCATTAGACAATGCAAGCGTCGTTTCCTTGCATCTGTCCCTCAACCCGGAAACGGCTGAAATTCTGAACGCTCGTCGACTGCTCCTTCCAAAGAGGGGCTTTATTCTCGTCAATGCGGCGCGCGCCGGTCTGATCGAGGAAGCGGCGCTGTTGCAGATGTTGGCCGAAGGGCAAACTGGGCACGCAGCACTGGATGTGTTTCCGGAAGAACCGCTTCCCGCGGGCAGTCCTTACGTTTCACTGAACAATGTCACATTAACCGCTCATGCGGCCTACATGACAGATGCAGCTTACGAACAGCTGTGGCTCCGAACGGTCAAGGCTTATGAAAGGCTTTAGACCAATCGGACTGGCTCCGGCCGACGAACCACCTAAACTCGAGGTATAGGCAAATGAAGATCCTTGTGCCCGTGAAGCGGGTGGTGGATGCGAACGTCAAGGTTCGCGTGAAGGCTGACGGCTCGGCGGTGGAACTCGCCAACGTCAAGATGGCGATGAACCCGTTCGACGAGATCGCGGTCGAAGAGGCGATCCGGCTGAAGGAAGCCGGCAAGGCCGAAGAGATCATCGTCGTGTCGATCGGCCCGCAGCAGGCACAGGAAACCTTGCGTACCGCGCTCGCCATGGGCGCCGACCGCGCCATCCTGGTCAAGACCGACGAGCAGACCGAGCCGCTCGGCGTCGCCACGGTGCTCAAGGGCGTGGTCGAGGCAGAGCAGCCCGGCCTCGTCATCCTCGGCAAGCAGGCGATCGACGACGATTCCAACCAGACCGGCCAGATGCTGGCGGCGCTTCTGGGCTGGGCGCAGGGCACCTTCGCTTCCAAGGTCGTGCTCCACGGCGACACGGCCAAGGTGACGCGCGAAGTCGATGGCGGCCTGCAGACCGTGGAACTGAAGATGCCGGCGATCGTGACCGCCGACCTTCGCCTCAACCAGCCGCGCTATGCCTCGCTGCCCAACATCATGAAGGCCAAGAAGAAGCAGCTCGACGAGAAATCGCCCGCCGACTACGGCGCTGACGTCAAGCCGCGCCTCAAGGTCATCAAGACCGAGGAGCCAGGTGGCCGCAAGGCGGGCGTCAAGGTCAAGAGCGTCGCCGAACTGGTCGACAAGCTGAAGAACGAAGCCGGCGTGCTCTAGGAAATCCGATGAGGCCGGCCTGCAAACGGCCGGTTTCTCCGCTTCCGGTGCTCACGTACTGAAGTACGCTCCGCTCCGGTTCTCGAAACCAACCGTTTTCGACTCGGCCTGACCGGATTTCAGGGAGCCGCGAAACGAAAGTCAGGAATATCATCAATGGCTATTCTCCTCATCGCCGAACACGACAACGCCACCCTTTCCGACCAGACCGCCAAGGCGCTGTCGGCGGCCCTGCAGATCGGTTCGGACGTGCATGTGCTGGTGGCCGGCAAGAGCGCCAAGGGCGCAGCCGATGCTGCCGCCAAGCTGAAGGGCGTCACCAAGGTGCTGCTCGCGGAAGCCGACGAACTCGCCGAGCGTCTCGCCGAACCGACGACGGCACTCGTCGTGTCGCTGGCAGGCGCCTACGACACCATCATCGCGCCGGCGACCTCGTCGGGCAAGAATGTCGCGCCGCGCGTGGCTGCCTTGCTCGACGTCGCGCAGGTCTCCGAAATCATCGAAGTGGTATCGCCCGACACCTTCAAGCGGCCGATCTATGCCGGCAACGCCATCCAGACGGTGCAGTCGAGCGACGCCAAGAAGGTGATCACTGTCCGCACCGCCTCCTTCCAGGCTGCCCCCGAAGGCGGCTCGGCGGCGGTCGAGACCGTCAAGGCGGCGACCAATCCCGACCTGTCCTCCTTCGTCGAAAACAAGCTTTCGGAGACCGACCGTCCGGAACTGACCTCGGCCAAGATCATCATCTCTGGTGGTCGCGCTCTCGGCTCGGCAGAGAAGTTCCAGGAAGTCATCCTGCCGGTCGCCGACAAGCTCGGTGCCGCCGTCGGCGCTTCCCGCGCCGCCGTCGACGCCGGCTATGCGCCGAACGACTGGCAGGTCGGCCAGACCGGCAAGGTCGTCGCCCCCGATCTCTACATCGCGGTAGGCATCTCCGGCGCCATCCAGCACCTCGCCGGCATGAAGGATTCGAAGGTCATCGTCGCCATCAACAAGGACGAGGAGGCCCCGATCTTCCAGGTAGCCGACTACGGCCTCGTCGGCGATCTCTTCGTCATCTTGCCGGAGTTGCAAAAGGCGCTTTGACGCTGATTGGGACTGCGTAAGCACTTATCGAACATAGCTCGGCTGCAAATCGGAACCGGTCCGTCAAGGGATGGTACTCAGCTTAGGCTTTCATATGGAATGCGGTCTTTGTCGCGATCGAGTTTCCGCCCCGCGAGCAGTTGTCCAATTACCAATTTGCCTCGTCGCACGGACTGATCTGTGAGCAGGATCGTTTCGGCTGGTAGGAGAAGCCAGACGATGGCGATTGGCTGCTGATGATGCCTGAAGGTTGACCGGACCGCCCAGCCTGCTCGGCGCGCCAAGTCCAAGGCTCCTCAAAATGGGTCATCCTGCTTGCGCAAAGTCTGCTCATGGTTTGGCGCGAAGGCATATCTTGGGATTCGGGCATGAAAAGTCGTTCTGGCTACCAACAACGCGAGCTGTCGGAGTATCTGGCGGGACGCTTTTTGCCGGCAACAGATGCGGCGGCCTTTGATGCGATTGAAAAGGCGGCAGACCAGATTCTCGAGGAAGTCGGAATTCGGTTCCAAAACGATCCTGAAACCATCGAGCAATTGAGACGAGCGGGTGGTGTGGTTGATGGCGAAATTGTACGTTTCGACGGATCCGCACTTCGCCAGATTATTCGTAGAAGCGCGCCGTCCAGTTTTCGGCTGAGGGCCCGGAATCCCGATCGCGATACGATCATAGGGGGCCCGGCATGTACGGGCTTCGCCCCAATTTACGGCGCACCGGATGTTCTTTTGGAGAGTGGGCAACGGGTCAAAGGTTCGAGAGACATCTATCGTCAGCTTCTTGCGATTGCCCATGAAACCCCCGGGCTCACCAACACGGGGCACATGGTCTGCGTCATGGATGATGTGCCAGAGGTTTCCCGTCCCCTCGAAATGCTGCTCGCGCACCTGACATGCTCTGACAAACCATTCATGGGCAGTATCGCATCCCCTGAGATTGCGTTGGAGTATATCGATCTGGCGGCGGCGTCGTTCCAGCGGCCGCCGCAAACAGGCGCCTGCAATCTGCTTCATCTGGTTAACTGCACCCCACCGCTGACCTACTGGGAAAATCCTTTGAAATGCCTCCGTATCATCGCCCGGGCCGGCGAGGCTGCGATGATCTCCTCCTACATGATGATGGGAGCGACGAGCCCCACAACGATTGCCGGATCGCTTGTTCAGGGTTACGCCGAGGTGCTTCCGGGATTGGCGCTGACGCAGCTTTGGCGGCCGGGCGCCCCCGTCGTCATGGGAATTCTCGCCTGGCCGTTCGATATGAGAAGCATGCAGCCGAATTTCGGAGATCCCGCCTCACAGCTGGTACAACTTTATTCATCCGACCTCGCCCGACGACTTGGGATCCCCTCGCGCGGTGATGGGGCGGTCACATCTGCGAAGGTGGACGATGCGCAGGCCGGAAGCGAGGGCGCACGCGTCCTGGCGGCATCGGTGGTCTCCGGAGCGGACTTCATTCTGCATAGCGCGGGTTGGCTGGAACAGGGGCGCTGTGTGTCGGTCGCCAAGTTCCGCCGCGACGCGGCGGCAATCGCCGAGACGTATCTACAGACGTCGATCGCCTGTGAACCACCTGCGGCGCCGGATCCTGCCATCGAAGCGGAGATTCGAGGACGACTACTCAAAATACCGATGGTCGCCTGAATTCGAATCCTACGTCGTGATGCCCCTCAGCCGCTCTGTACGGCGGCGCAACAGTTCTACCGTCACCAGCATGACAATTGCCAGAGCGATCAGCACGGTGGCTGCCGCAGTGATGGTGGGGCTGATCATTTCACGAATTCCGCTGAACATCTGGCGAGGCAGTGTGCGCTGGTCCGAACTGCCGATAAAGAGGACACAAATTACTTCGTCCCAAGAGGTGACGAAGGCGAAGAGGGCGCCGGAAATGACGCCAGGCGCGATGAGCGGCAACATCACCCTGCGGAAGACCAGGGCAGGCGATCCACCGAGGCTCGCGCCGGCTCGGATCAGCGACTGATCGAAACCAGTCAGGGTCGCCGTGACGGTGATCACGACGAAGGGGGTCGCAAGAAGCGTGTGGGCCAGAATGACGCCGGTATAGGTGTTGTTCAGGATGATGATGGGCTGCGACGTGACCATTAGCGGATTGGCATAGAAGAAGAAGAGCGCTGCGGCCGTGATGACCACGGGGACGATCATCGGCGAGATCAACACCGCCATGACCGCAGCCCGCGCCGGAAAATTGGGGCGGGACAATCCCAATGCAGCCAATGTTCCAAGCGAAGTCGAAAGAATGGTGCTGAAGAACGCGATGATGACGCTATTCTTGACGGCCGTCGTCCAGCGATCGCTGAAAAAGAAATCTTCATACCATCGCAACGACCAATCGCCCTTCGGGAAGGACAAGAACGGTGTAGCGTTGAAACTGATGGGCAGTACGATGAGGATCGGCGAGATCAGGAAAAGCAGAACCAGACCGCAAAAGGCGAAGAAGAAAAGTCGCCAAGCGCGCTCCAGTGTCGAGGCGTAAGGTGGCAGTCCGAGCAGCGGAAGAGGGGCCATCGCGATCATCCCAGCTTCATCTTGTCGATGCCGACCAGGTGGTTATAGGCCCAGTAGAGCACCAACGTGGCGATAAGAAGCGTCGCGCCCAAGGCGGACGCCTGCCCGAAATTGATGATGTTATTCATATAGTAGGACACGTAGTTGCTGACCATCTGGTCGCGCGGTCCGCCGACGAGTGCCGGCGTGATGTAGTAGCCCAGGCATAGGATGAAAGTCAGTAGGGAGCCAGCCGCAATGCCGGGCACGGTCTGCGGGAAATACACACGCCAGAAGGCCAGAAATGGCCCCGCGCCGAGCGAGCGGGCCGCCCGTACATGGCTTGGTGGGATTGTCTTCATCACGCTATAGATCGGCAGCAGCGTAAAAGGCAGCTGGATGTGCGTCATGGCGAGAATGGTGGCAAAGCGCGTGAATATCATGTCGAACCGGCTGCCGATCAACAACTGGGCGAGATCGTTCAGCGGCCCTTCGTTCCTGAGCAGCACGAACCAAGCGGTGGTGCGCACCAGAAGCGACGTCCAAAATGGCAGCATAACGAAGATCATCAGCACATTGGAGCGGCTCGCCGGCTGCGTCGCCAGCAGGTAGGCGACCGGAAAGCCGAGCGCCAGGGTAAGGCTGGTCACCAGACCGGCAATCCAAAAGGTGCGGCCGTAGACGTCGAGGAACACAGCCTGATTTGCAGGCACCCGCTCGACACCGTTGGCGCCTTGGCGAAGATCGACTGCGGACAGCCAATAGTATGGAGTATATCTGCCGGAGGCGCCTTTGATGATGCGCCATAGCTTGGGATCGCCCCAGGCTGTATCCGTGGACAGGAAGGCTTCCCGATAAGGTCCCGTCTTCATTGCCGCAACTTTGCGCGTAATTGTTTTGAACTTCGACTGGGCTCCCGCGAATTCATAATTGATACGCTTGGCTATTTCGCCGGCGAGCCGCTGTTCCCCGGCGATCCTCAGGTCGGCGGCCAAAGCGGCGAAGCCGGCCTCGTCAGGCAGGTCCTGACCGCTCCACGTCGCAAGCGCTTCGCGCGTTCGATCCAGGCGACCGAACGTCTCTTCGTTTTCGACACTCTTGAAGGTCATGACCAGCAGCGGGGACAGGAAGGTTATGACGATGAACAGGAAGAGTGGAAGCACCAGCCCCACAGCCATTAGCTTCTGCTTCCGCTCGGCGCGCGCCAGCTTGGTCTTAAGCGCAACACCATTGAAGGTTTGTATCAGCGCAGTCTCTGCCAGGGACATTCGTCGGGATCGCCTTGTTTGAACACAATGAGGCGCCGGACAGTGCCCTGTCCGGCGCGGCGCGGCATCGCTTTATTGTGCCAGCCAGGCGTTGAAGCGCTTGGTCAGATCCTCATTGTTGTCGGCCCAAAACTGAACGTCCGTCGTGACTGCCGTCTTCATATTCTCCGGATAGGTCGGCAAGGTCGGCGCAACCTTGGGATCGACCATGGCAATGGCCTCGACACGTGTAGGCGCGTAGGCGATGTACTTCGACTGCTGTGACATGTTCTTTGGATCGCTGGCGAACTTGATGAAGTCGTAAGCGCCCTCAACATGTTTGCTGCCAGCGGGGATTGCCCAGTAATCCCAGTCGAACTCCTGCCGATCCCAGACGATCTTGAAGTTCTTACCCTCCTTTATGGCATTGCCGATGCGGCCATTGAAGGCGCTCGTCATGACAACCTGGCCATTGGCTAGCAATTCGGGTGGCTGCGCGCCCGCCTCCCACCAAACGACATCGCTTTTGATGGTGTCCAACTTCTTGAAGGCGCGATCGACGCCTTCGGGTGTGGCCAAGACCTTGTAGACGTCGCCGGCCGGAACGCCGTCTGCCAGCAGTGCCCATTCCAAGTTACCGAAGGGCTTCTTCAGCAGTGCCCGCTTGCCAGGATATTTCTTCGTGTCGAACAGGTCCGCCAGGGAAGACGGCTGATTGTCCTTGTAGACATCGGCGTTGAACGCGAAAATCGTCGAATACGCGATCGTGCCAACGGCGCAATCCAACGCCGTACCTGGCAAGAATTTCGACGTGTCAGCGATCTTCGAATAGTCGAGCTTTTCGAACAGGCCTTCGTCACAGCCAGAGAGCGCATGCGATGAATCGACGTCAATTACGTCCCATGTGACGTTCCCAGCCTCCTTCATGGCCTTCAGCTTGCCAAGTTCGGCATCGTATTCCTCTTCGGTGATCTTGACTCCCGCTTGCTTGGTGTAGGGCTCATAATAGGCTTTCCGTTGGCTCTCCGAATAAGCCCCGCCCCACGAGACGATCGTCAGAGGTTCCGCGGCCTTTGCAGATTGGCAGCCGAGTACGCATGCCGCCACGGCTGAAGCGATCAGATTGATAGAGATTTCACTTTTCATTTGATTCCCCTTTAATTCACTCTGGTTCCCGTTGAATTGGCCGGACCAACCGGCTGCATCGCCTCTTGCCGGGCGTTCTTCCGCCGTGACGACGGTCGTTGTGGCCACCTCTCGATCACGCTTGCGGCCGGCGTTGCCTTTTGACGCCGTCAGCTACAGTCGAGAGCCCGGCAGTCCTCGGGTTTCCAGCCGACCTGGATGCGTGATCCGGGTGTCAGGTCTGGCACGCCTTCGGCATTGGGCAGTTTGATGATGAAATCGTTGGAGCCAAGGACCGAGACCCGAGCGCGGGTGTGATCACCCAAGTAGATCAGCTCTTCGACGCGGGCGTCGAACAGGTTGGCACATGCTCCAGCGGTCGGATTGATGCGCACCCGCTCGGGTCGAAGCGACAGCGTCGTTTTGTTTCCGGGCGCGTGGGCTCTGATCGGCAGTGCGCGAACGTCGCCGTGTCCCTTGACATTGACAACGCACTCCTTCGCATTCAGTGACGAAACGACTCCGGTCAGTTTGTTGTTTTCGCCGACGAACTGAGCGACGAACGCGTTCTCAGGTCTTTCATAGAGATCGGCCGGAGGCGCCAGTTGCTGGACGACACCGTCGTTGAACACAGCCACCCGATCCGACATTGTGAGAGCTTCGGACTGATCGTGTGTGACGTAGACAACTGTGACGCCAAGTTGCTCGTGGATGTGCTTGATCTCGATCTGCATGTGCTCTCGCAATTGTTTGTCAAGCGCACCGAGCGGTTCGTCCATCAGGACCAGTTTCGGATCGAATACGAGTGCGCGAGCCAGGGCGACCCGCTGCTGCTGCCCACCGGAAAGCTGGGATGGCCGGCGTCTGCGCATCTGGGTGAGTTGCACCATTTCGAGTGCGCGCTCGAGCTTCTTGTCAATATCGGCCCTTGGCATCCGACGCACCTGGAGCGGAAATGCGAGGTTCTCCTCAACCGTCATATGCGGGAAGAGCGCATAGTTTTGGAAAACCATGCCAATATCGCGCTTGTGCGGAGCTAGGTCGTTGATGCGACGTCCGTCAAGCTCGATGCGCCCTTGCGTTGGCACTTCGAAGCCGGCGAGCATCATGAGGGACGTCGTCTTGCCAGAACCCGATGGCCCCAGCAGTGTCAGGAACTCGCCGTGGCCTATCGACAGGTTGAGGTTTTTGACGACGAGCGTCTCACCGTCGTAGGTCTTTTGAATGTCGATGAATTCTACAAAATCACCTGCAAGACCGCATCTCTTCCCAGGTCGCTCCGGCTCCGACATCCTTGGGCTCTTCCCGTCTGGTTGCTGTTGATCCGTCGCTGTTGGCTCGCCCGCAGATCTGCGCTTGATTGAGCCGTCGTAACGCTAGGGCTGCAGGAGCGGCATGTTTGACCGATGTGGTCCAGCACCACGGCGGCACCTGCCGTTCAGGCAGGTCGATCGTTGCAAATGTGCCGGCTGTTAATGGCAATATTGAAACGATTCTTAGTCAGTGCAGGGTCTAAGAAAGGGGCTGCTTGGACCGCCCGCTCCGGTAGTTCGGTTTTCTTGGGGCCGAGCTTCACCAGTTTTGCTGGCAGAGCCCGGTTTCTGCGCCGGAAATTAAGCAAATGGGGCCGCAACGGCGTTTTGTCGGTTTCCGGCTTGCCTGGCGGAATCTATCCACCAGCTCCGTTAGGCAACCCAAAGCTGCGGCTTCGCGGCCAAACACTCACTCAGACAACATGAATGTCGTTCACTTAAAGGTTTGCCATAACCTTGCCGGGGTTCATGATGCCGTACGGATCCAAGGCGGTCTTTATATACCTCATGACGCGCAGTTTGCCTGGCGCACCATATCGCTCCAACAAATCCATCTTCACGCGACCTATACCGTACTCGGCGCTAAACGTGCCCTCCATTTCGGCTGCGAGTTGATAGATCAGCGGAGAGATTTCCCGTGCAAGCCGACTCTTGAACTCACCCTTGTCGGATAGAGCGGGGGGGACCAAGTTAAAGTGGACATTCCCGTCACCAACGTGGCCATAGACTGAAGCAACGGCGCCTTCAGCATTCTGTTCGACTAGTCGTGATGCCGCTTCGATGAAGGCCGCCAGCCGCGACGTGCGCACAGCTACGTCATGTTTGACGGAACCGCCGTGGTGAACCTCCGCCTCCGGTATGCTTTCGCGGAGATGCCAGAACTCCGCCCGCTGCTGGCCGCTCGAGGCCATGGTCCCGTCCGTGATCAGGCCATGTTCGAAAAGTTCGCCGAGCAGTCCGGTGACGGTCTCTTCAAGGTTGAGCACAGGCGAGGCCGTCGCTGCTTCTAGCAGAACGTAATGCCGGCTCTTCCCCTGCAAGGGACTACGAAGGTCTGCCTTTGCGTCCAGAAGCAGCTGCAACGAAGAGTCAGATATGTACTCAAATGACGTGATTTGCTCGCCGGTTCGAACCTGCGCTGCAGCGAGGATTTTTGCCAGGCTCTCGACGTCGTCAATGGCAAGAAACGCCGTCACCGTTTGTCGCGGTTTTCGCGCGAGCTTCAGTGATACGGCAGTGATGATGCCCAGGGTGCCCTCGGCGCCTATGAACAACTGCTTGACGTCATAGCCGGAGTTGTTCTTCCGTAAAGGGTTGAGTTCGCTATAGAGGCTACCGTCGGGAAGCACGACTTCGAGACCGAGGACGAGATCGCGGGCCATCCCGTACCGCAAGACGGAGATTCCGCCCGCGTTGGTCGAAAGATTGCCGCCAATGCGACATGACTGCTGCGAGCCGAGCGCCAGCGGCAGCAACAGGTCGGCATCGGCTGCGACCTGTTGAAGGTCGCTGAGGATGATGCCGGCATCTGCCGAAACCGACAGATTCGCCGGATCGAGGTCCCGCACGGTGTTCATTCTTTCGAGGCTGACGACAAGTTCGTCGCCCTTGTCGCTCGGCGTGGCCGCGGTGCAATAGCTGGTATTACCGCCCTGCGGGACGAGCGGGACACGGCGTTCGGCGCAAGCGCGGACGATGTGCTGCACCTGCTCCGTATTTCGCGGCCTCAAAACCGCGGTCGTGCGGCCGACATAGTGCCGGCGAAAGTCGGTCGTGTAGGCGGATATGATATCCTGATCGCGCGTGACGATCTCCTGCGGCAGATGGGCAAGCACCTCTTCGATGTGGTCCATAGTGGGGTCATTCATTGGAATTGGCATCCAACCAGACAAGGTTGTGACTAAATCTTTGAGTTGGACTGCTCATACGTCCTTGAAGTCCAGGGCCAAGTCGAGTGTCTTGTCGAGCCGCTCGATCAGCAGGTCCACTTCACTTTCGGTGATACAAAGGGGAGGAGCGAAACCGATCGTGTCATCGCCAAAAGCGCGGAAGATCAGACCATTCTTGTAGCCGGCGTCGAACAGGCGTGGACCGATTCGCGCGTCTCTCGAGGGCTTGCGTTTCGTTTCCTTGTCGGCAACGAGTTCAATGGCGCCCAGCAGGCCGACAGAGCGTACATCGCCGACCAGCGGGTGATCACGAAACTCCCTCAATCTCCGTCCAAAATAGTCGCCAACCCGCCTGCCGTTCTCCAGGAGGCCGCCTTCCTGATAGAGCCGCATGACCTCAAGCCCGACTGCAGCGCTTACCGGATGCCCGGAATAGGTCAGACCGTGGCCGAACGCCGACCCGTCGGCCGTTCCGTTGGCGATGACCTCATAGATGCGGTCGGAAACGATTGCGGCGCCCATGGGCACATAGCCGGAGGTAAGCCCCTTCGCGACGGTCATGAAATCCGGTTCAATACCTTCATGCTCGCACGCGAACATCGGCCCCGTGCGGCCGAAACCGGTAATGACTTCATCAATGACGAAGAGAATTCCGAGCTCGCGGCAAGCTGCCTGCATGGCCGTTAGATAGCCTGTCGGCGGCACGATTACGCTCCCGGAACCCTGGACCGGCTCACATATAAACGCGGCCGCGTTCTCTTGGCCGATCTCCCGAACCTTATCCTTCAGGGCCTGCACCGATGCTGCGGTGATGGTCGCGGGATCCTCTCCCACGACGTTGCGATAGGGGTAAGGCGAGGGGATGTAATGCTGCCAGGAGCGTGGCAGATCGAACTTGTCGTGGAAGATCGGAAGCGCCGTGAGGCCCGCGCCGTTCGAACTGGAGCCGTGATAGCCTCGCTCGAGGCTGATGAAGTGCTTCTTGCGCTTAAGTCCGCGCACATTGTTGTAGTAGCGCACCATTCGCACGACGGTGTCGACGGCGTCCGAACCGCCGAGCGTAAAGAAGACGTGGTTCAGGTCGCCAGGCGTAACTTCGGCCAGCTTCGTGGCAAGCCGGATTGCAGGCTCGCTGCCAAAATGGAAATAGCCGGTTGCGTAGGGCAGCCGCCGCATCTGCTCCATCGCGACCTCGACGATGCTCTCTTGTCCATAACCCGCGTTTACGCACCAAAGGCTGGCAAACCCGTCAAGCAACGTCTGGCCGTATGCATCGGTGATGAAGCAGCCTTTGGCTGATTGCAACATGATGACGCCGCGCTGTTCGTGCGCGCGAAGGGAGGTGACAGGATGGATGAGATGAGCACGATCATCTTCTATCAGGCTGTTTGACAGCATTTCGTCACCTCATGATTGGTTATCCATCATGGTGGCAATGCCCCTGCGAATTGTCGCTGCGGTTCTGGCATCGGGAACCAAGTTTTGTGCCGTATCCGGCAGCAGGGACGCACATCGTGCTGGACGACCCGATTGGCTTGGCCGAGGCGGGCCGCTTAAGGTTATCCCGGTCCGTCCCTTGCCGCGGTGTTGCCGCGTGAACGTCTCAATCCCAAGAGAATAGCTTATGTGATCAACTCTCGTTGATCAGTGACTTCAACGGAACGGTTCCGCGGTCGAAAATGGTTTTGATAACGATATAGCTGAAGTATTTTTCAACGCCGATGTTCCGATCGAGAATCGATTCCATAAGTTCCTGATAACTGGAAACGTTCTTGCTGACGAATTTCAGTAGATAGTCATAGCCACCGCTAACCAGATGGCACTCCTGGAGCGTTTCGTATCTACGAATATCGGCCTCAAATTTGATGAAATCCTCCCGCCTGTGGTCGTTCAACGTCACCTCGGTGAATACTGTAAGATGATCGACAAGTTTGGACAGATGGAGCCGGGCGTTGTAGCTTACAATATAGCCAGCTTCTTCCAGGCGCCTCACTCGTGCCAGGCAGGGGCTTGGTGACAATCCCACCAATTCAGCCAAATCGACGTTCGAAAGCCGCCCGTTTTGCTGCAGCTGCGCGAGAATATTGATATCGATCCGGTCTAGTTTTGGTAATCCAGCCATTCTCGCGCAACCTTATAGAATCAGCCCCGGAGAGCTTCCTGATGAGCCTTGGCGAGATCAGCCATGCTATCGAACCGGAACTCGTATTTCGGCATGTTGCCCGGATGCATGGTAGCGCCGAAGCCTTCCTGATTGTAGCGACGATAGATCCAGCAAGAGGCGAGGCCGTGACGATTCGCCGGCCCGTGGTCGTGGAACATGCTTTCAGCAGTGTGTAGGATCTCGTCCTTCTGAATGCCCAGCGTCTCCAGCTTCTTGATCATGTATTCGAAGTTGCGATCTGAAGGTTTGTAGGAGCCGGCATCTTCCGCGGTGTAGATCGCGTCGAACTCGACCTCGAGCTTTTCGTTGCTCGCGGCAAAACTCTCGTTGTCGACATTCGACAGAATGACCAGTTTGTAGTGACGCTTGAGATATTGCAGGGCGCCCGCGGAGTCGGTGAACGCCGGCCAATTCTTCACCGACTTGCTGTATGCTACGCATTCAGCCCATGAAACCGAAATGCCCCATTCTTCGGCCAAACGTCTGTAGACGATTGGCAGAAGATCGCGGTAGTTCTTGGCCGGCGTCTGCAATTGCTGGGACGATTCGTGACGGGCATGTGCCTCGAGCACTTGGTTTCGCGATAGCGCTTTTGGGAGGCGGCGGGTCAAGGGCTTGAGGCCCTCGAACATGCCTGATTCCCAATCGATCAGCGTACCATAGCAGTCAAAGGTCAGGGCTTTGAAGTCTGTCAGTTTCATGGCGTAAGTCCTTGGTGTCGATGGGATAAGCTGGCATTAAGTGGACGCGCTGACCTTCACTGCATAACGAGACGCATTGCTCGGGATGCTCGCAATTGACTGCCTTCCAATCGTGAAGTGCGGCACGGCGCTATAAAAGTGCATTTATTTCAAGCTGAGTTCAGGCGAAGCGCTTGTCTACCCTTTCAGGCGCTGAGGCGCCCATCTGGGCTCGTATACAGTTCGAACGCTGGCATCTTGCGCTGAATCAACAACCAATCGCCGTAGAATCCATGCACTCAGATGGCATGCTCTGCCGAAAAGGGGGCTTCGAATTGGCATATTATGCTGGATTGGGAAAAGCCATCGCGGGCAATTGCCTAAGCGGCTTAGAAACAGACTGTCGGAACAAGGATGCGCTTTTGGCCGTGCTGAGCGGAATCTGTAATGAACAAGGATGGGCTCTCGCCGTCGGCCGAACAGATCGTGCTCGAAACCAGCGGCCTTGCTGACCCTGCGGCAATTGCGGCCTACGTGGGGGCCGACTTTCCTTCCGCGCAAGGGCGCCAAGCCTCGGCTGTTGCCATAAGCCCGATCAAATCGAATATCGACGGTATGTCGGAGTTTCCAGTAGGCGTTCTACTGGCATTTCATTTCGCAAGCGGATGAACGATGACCCCTCTATTTGTGAAACCGTGCCAATGTAAACATTTGCTGACGATGGTCAAAAGACCGACAGTCCAAGCCTATCTTATCCCTTGCCACGAGACCATGTAAGACAGCGGCCAACCAAGTGCGGCTGGCAGGCTCTGGCTACACACCGTTCAGAGCTGTCTCTCCTGCCGTCACTTCTGCAGGAAGATCACGCGCGCCGCGACTTTCGATCGTGAGCAGCCAAAGCATCATGCAGGGCAACAGCGTCAGCGTCAGAACGGTGGCACCTGCAAGCCCCCCGATGATTGCGTAAGCCATCGGCCCCCAGAAGATCTCGGTGGCGATCGGGATCATGCCCAGAATCGCGGCGCATGCGGTCAGTACGATGGGACGAGCGCGGTGTAGGGCCGCGGCTACAATGGCTTGGTCGGGCGATTGGCCGAGCGCGACGTTCTGATCCACTTCCTGGATGAGGATTACCGCGTTGCGAATAATCATGCCTGACAACGCTATGACGCCGAGCTGCGCCACGAACCCCATCGGGGTGTTCGTAGGCAGCATTGCGGCTACGACACCAATGAGCCCGAAGGGAGCCATCAGCATTGCAACGGCCATGCGTGAGAAGCTCTGGAGCTGAACCATCAGCAGCGCCACAATCACGAGCAGCATGATCGGTACGACAGCGAAGACGGATGAGTTCCCCTTCTCCGCCTCCTCGGTAATGCCGCCAGCCACAATCGAATAGCCGGGCGGCAGGTCAGACCGAAGCGTTTGCAGATTTGCGTCGACTTCCCTCGCCACAGTCGCTGCCTGGACGCCCTTGGCGACATCCGCCTGAACGACAACCATCGGCTCGCCTTGCCGGCGCCATACGATCGGGTCCTCCATGCCATACGCGACGGTTGCAACCTGGCGCAGCGGAACTGACTTTCCATCACCGGTTCGCAGTTGGAGGTTGCCAATCGTTGCGACCGATGTCCGGTCCGCCTGGATGCCCTTGACGACAACGTCAACAAGCCTGTTCTTGTCGCGAACCGCCGTCACGGTAGTCCCCGAAAAGACCGAGGCTATCTCGCTCGCAACAGACTCCGAACTCATACCGAGAGCCTGCGCCTCGATCTGATTGACGACGACTGTCACGCTGCGCTGAGGCTCACCGGCCGTGAGGTTGACATCTCGGCTCTGCGGATCGTCTCCGACAAGGCTGGCAACCTTCAAGGCAAGCTCCCGAACTTTCTCGTAGTCGGGCCCGGTAACCCTGAACTTCAGTGGCCAGCCGACCGGCGGTCCGAGTTCGAGCGGCGAAACCCTGGTGATCACATCCGAGAAGTCCCTGCCCAGCGCCGCTTCGAGGCGCGTCCGGACTGCGTCGCGTTGCTCGACACTTTTGGCGACAACCACCGTTTCGGACACATTGTCGTTTTCGAGCAGCAGGTCCATTGGGAGATAGAAGCGAACCGATCCGGAGCCGACATAGGTTGTGAAATGATCAACATCCTGATCGCTTTTGAGAAGTACCTCCAACTGCCGCACGCGCCTGTCCGTCGCTTCGCGCGAGGCGTTTTGCGGTAATGTCAGGCTTACAAGCAGTTCGGGGCGATCGGACGCAGGAAAAAACTGCTGTTCTAGACGGGTCGCGCCTACTATCGACAGGGACAAGGCGCTCACCGCGAGTATCAAGGTCAGCCATCGATGCGATAGCGACCAGCTCAGAAGTTTGCGGAACGCCGACATCACGAACCCGCTTTCGTGGTGTCCAGTCGGCATGCTTCTGGGCAGGATCCATGTCCCAATGATGGGTGAAAAGAACACCGCCACAATCCACGATGAAGTAAGTGCTATCAAGACCACCATGAACAGCGAGAAAGTATACTCACCCGCGCTTGAGGCCGCGAAACCGACAGGAATGAAGCCGGCGATCATCACCAGCGTTCCAGTGAGCATGGGGAAAGCCGTTGTTTCATAGGCATGACTTGCCGCTACTGATTTTTCTTTGCCGTTTTCCAAACACGATACCATCGTCTCGACAGTGATCATCGCATCGTCAACAAGAAGGCCCAGCGCAATGATAAGAGCGCCAAGCGAAATGCGCTGCAGGCCAATCCCGGCAAGATCCATTCCAACGAAAGTCATCGCCAGCACAAGAGGAATGGACGCGGTGATGACCAAGCCCGCCCTCGTGCCGAGCGAAACAAAGGAAACCGCCAGCACGATCAAGATCGCCTCCAGCAAGACTTTGACGAAGCCGCCCACTGCATCCTTGACCACGCTGGATTGATCGGCCACCTGCGTCATCTCAATCCCGTGCGGCAATTCGCTGGCGATCGATGTCATCTTGCCCTTCAGGGCCTTTCCGAATGTGAGAAGATTGCCGCCCTCGGACATGGAAATCGCCAGTGCCATGACTGGTTCGCCGTTGACCCGCACGGTCGGCGCGGGAGGATCGACAAGTTCGCGAGAAATGCTTGCAACATCCTCGAGCCTGATGAAGCGGCCATCCGCTCTAAATGTCAGGTCGTGGAGGTTCTTTTCCGACATGAAAGCACCACTGACGCGCATGGAAATCTTTTCGCCGGCAGTTCGCACGACTCCCGTTGGCGCAACCGCATTCTGTGCACGGATGGCTTCGATAGCCGCGGACGGATCGATGCCCAATGCAGCCAGCTTGCTGGACGAAAATTCGATGACGATCTGTTCTTCCTGAACGCCCAGGACGTTTACCTTGCCGATATTGAGCACGGATAGGACCTGAGCGCGGATTGCATCCACCCGGTCGCGAAGCTCGCGCTGCGAAAAACCTTCTGCCGTGAAGGCGTAGATGCTGCCGAAGGTGTCGCCGAACTCATCGTCGAAGAAAGGCCCTTGCACGCCCGCGGGCAAAGTCGGCGCCGTGTCGGAGATTTTCTTGCGGACGGTATACCAGATTTCGTCGACCTTGGCGGGCGGCGTGTCATCACGAAGATTGACGAAAATCACGGACTGGCCCGCCCGCGAGTAACTTTGGGTAAAATCGATATGCGGCGTCTCCGACAGTTTCTTCTCCAGTGGGTCTGTCAGAAGATTTACGGTGTCTGTGGTGCTCGCCCCAGGCCACATTGCCGAAACGACCATGGTCTTGATCGTGAAGGGCGGGTCCTCGTTGCGGGAGAGCCGCTGATAGCTCCAGATGCCGCCGATGACGGTGGCAAGCATCAAGAATACAACCAGCGACTGATGCTTGAGCGTCCAGGCGGACAGGTTGAAGCCGTGGGTCAGCGCGTCTTTCGCACCGGTCATTGGCCCGACCCGCCTTCAAGCTTGACGACTTCGCCGTCGCGCAGTTTGCTGACACCGGCCGTAGCCACGATATCGCCATCGACGAGCCCTGTGGAGATCAGTAGATCCTTGTCGTCGAAGCGCTCCAAATGCACCTTTCGGTATTGCAACTTGCCCGTTGCCCGATCATAGACGAAGACGGCGCTGGCGCCACCATCATTGGTCAAGGCCGATGCCGGCAGTTGGAACAGTTTCTTAGGCGACAGAACGATCTTGCCAAGAACAGCGGAGCCAAGCGGCATCTCACTGCTCGCAGCCTCCAGCGCGACTTTTACCCGGAAAGTTCGCGTACTTGCATCTGCAGCCGGCGTGATTTCGCGCACTCGACCTCGGGCGACTATGTCAGGGTTGGAAATCAGGCTGACGTCTACCACAGGGTCGCTGGACTTTAGCGCAAGCAAGCGTTCGGGAATATCGAAGACGGCGTCGCGATCCTCTTTGGATATGAGCGTCACAACCACCTGGCCGGCGCCGACGACTTGGCCCTCATTGGCTGCAACGGAGGAGATGATGCCGTCACGCTGAGCCTTCAACTCCGTGTAGGACAGTGCTTCTTTGGCACTGGCGAGCGTTGCGGCCGCGACCTCAAGTCGGGCCCGTGCGGCTTCGAAGTTGGCCTGCGTTTCCTGCATCTGCGCCTTGGAGGCCACGTTCTTGGCAAAGAGATCCTGACTGCGCTCGGCAGTCATTTCTGCAAGGGCGAGCGCTGATTTTGACGAAGCTTCCTCCGCTGTCGCAGTCACAAGATTGTTGTTGGCCGGCGTCTTGTCGACTGCCGCCACAATGTCGCCCGCCCGCACGGTCGAACCGGTTTCGGCGCGATAGGTCAACTGGCCATTCATTCTGAAACTCATGACCGTCTCAAGACGTGGCCGGACTTCGCCGGTCTGCACGACCGTCTCCCCCAGTTCCTTCGCCTCAGCCACTACCGATCGAATTGGTCGCACTTCCGCGGTTGCGGTCGGTTCTTCCGAGCACGCTGAAAGCATGGCCGCCAAGAGGACGACCCCCAGCATAATTTTCCGCATTTCTGTTATCTCCTAGGCCGCGAGGCCACGCATGACCGTGTCGATCGTCGCGTCGATCAATTGGTCGACGTCACCGAAATCGATTTCATTGATGGTAGCAGTCAGGGTTACGGCGCCGTGGACACAGGCCCAGAGCATCTGCGTGGTGCGCTCGACATCGCGCTCGACCATCATTTTCGTTGATATTGCTTGTGCGACCCGCCTGCGCAGGTTCGCATAGGGCGCGAGTGCCGCTTCGTCGTGCTCAAGCACATTGGTAAGGCCTTGATCATTCTCCAGAAACAGCAGCCGGAATCTGTCGCGATCGGCCAGGCCGAAATCCGCGTAGGCCCTGAGCATGGTTCCGATGGCAAGCAGTGGGTCATCCGTGGAAGAGTCGATTTCCTCGAACGAAGATCTAAGGTCTGCAAGGGCATCTTGCCAGAAGGCCCAGAGAAGATCCTGCTTGCTTGGAAAATAGCGATAGATGGCTCCTGGCGTCAATTTCAGGGTCGCTGCCAATCGCCGCATCGACAACCCTGCCAGACCAGAGTGTCCAACGATCTTCGCCGCCTGCGTGAGAATAGCAGCGCGCGTATTCGACAATTCTGTTTCCGTCATGGGCAGTCGAGGCATGTTGACCCTCCGATAACGCGTTTATTAAACGCGTTCAAATAATGAGTCAAGTTGCGATCGCGAACCGCAGACCCTTCCTGATCGGCGTCGTTCAGACCCTGCAAGATTCTCAGCGCGGCATGTATAGACCTCGCCTTCCTCGGTTAACGTGATGGTACGTGTCGTGCGCAACAGAAAGCGCGCCGAGGCTAGCTTCCAGCCGGGCGATCATGCGGGCTGGGACCGTCTGTTCGACGTCAACGTGATGAGCGGCGTGCGCCTGTCGAGCGCCTATCTGCCGGGCATGCTGGAGCGAAAATGGGCGAGCGGCAATGTCGCCGCGCACGGCGATTTACCAGCGCAGACGATGTCGCACGTGCCATCGACGCCTGCGGCGGGTGTCTCGATATCGTCGTCAACGCCGCCGGATTGATGATCCTCGACGAACCGGAGAGCCTGAGCGACGAAACCTGGGCGCGCAGCTTTGCGGTCAATGTGACGGGCGCCATGATGGTCTGCCGCGCCGCACTGCCGCTCATGAAAAGCGCGGCGGCGCGATCGTCAACATCGCTTCCGTCGGCGCCTTCAATGCCGGCGGCCAGAATGCCGCCTATTCGGCCAGCAAGGCAGCACTCGTCTCCTACACCCGCTCGCTCGCCTATGCGCATGGCCCCGACGGCATCCGCGCCAACGCGGTGGCGCCTGGCTGGGTGCGCACGCCGATGAGCGTCTACGAAATGGAAGTGGCGGCAGCGGCCAACGGCTCGACGCCCGACGAGGAGTTCACCGCGCTCACCGGCCGCATCGCGCTTAGGCGTGTCGCCGAGCCGGCCGAGATCGCCAACTGCTGCCTGTTCCTGGCTTCCGATGCCGCTTCCTTCGTCACCGGTGCTGTGCTCGTCGCCGATGGCGGCGGCCGTGCGCCCACGCAAAACAGGGCGGTTTGACGCGACAGGGACAGTGAGGCTCGTTATCGGCTCAGGACCAGGGAATACTGGCACTCTGACGAGCGGCGCCAGTTGTCTCACGCTGCTGCCTTTATCGGCTTTCCATAACTTGTGAAGTGGTCCGTCGTCTAAGTTTTCATGTAGTAAGATTGTAAGTTACATAAGATATGGGTATGCGACTTTCTGTTGCAGCAGCTATATAGAGATGCGACACTTGAGCAATTTAGAGATGCGACAGTCCCCGACTTTCACAGCTCATGCTCTGGCCAACTCGAAGCTAGAAAGGAAGCCTTGCGGCCTCAGCCAGGCGACGGACCGGGCTCCTTGGAGACCGTCATGCCTTGTCTCGTCACCTTGTCGCAGAACGAACTTCATCGCCTTGAAGCTATTCAGAAGATCCGGGAGCGTCGGCTTAGCGTTGTCCAGGCGGCCCAACTGTTGCGATTGAGCCGCGTACAGGTTCACCGGCTGTTGCAAGCCTATGATCGCGATGGCGCTGCTGGCCTTGCTTCGAGGAAGCGCGGTCGACCAAGCAACCGCCGTCACAGCGAGGACTTTCGCAATGCGGCGCTCGACCTGGTGCGCGAGCACTATATCGACTTCGGACCGACACTGGCTGCCGAGAAGTTGCTCCAACGCCATCAGGTCGGGGTCAGCAAAGAGACGCTGCGCCACTGGATGACAGAAGCCGGCATATGGACATCACGGCGTGAGCGCAAACGCCAGCTTCACCAGCCACGAGGCCGGCGTGACTGCCTCGGCGAGCTGGTGCAAATCGACGGATCGCATCACTGGTGGTTTGAGAGTCGCGGTCCCAAATGCGCCCTGCTCGTCTTTATCGACGATGCCACCGGCCAGTTGTTGGCTGGCGCGGAGTTCTGCGTCGATCTCATAGGAGGAAAACATGAGAATGCACCTTACCGGCGCCGTTGCGGCGTTTCTGCTCCTCGCAGGTATCGGCGCGGCCGCAGCCGAGGACGTGGTCATTACGCCTGAGCAGGACACGGTCATCCACGAGTATGTGAAGAAGCAGCCTTTGGCATCGGTGAAGGTTCCCGGCGTGGAACTCAATATCGGCTCATCGCTGCCAGACACCGTCGAGCTTCACGAAGTTCCGAACGTTAAATACCGCTATGTCGTGATCGACAATCGGACGGTTCTTGTCGATCCTGGCACTCGCAAGATTGTCAAGGTCTACGACTGAACCAGCCCTCCGGCCCGCCGCTGGCGGCGAGCCGACCCAACAAACCGTTCCAACAGGCGCAAAAGCCCGCCACCTCGGGGAGAGGTGACGGGCCTCTTAGATACCAGCGAGGGGGACTATGAAATGCTGGCGATCCATAAACGTAAAAAAGCCGACCGAGTTTCCTGAAATATTAGACGGTACGAATTGGACAAACCGTCGATCGTCTCGATCCGCACCTTGTCGCCAATTTCTTTGGCCATCCAAAGCCATGGTCGGTCTTTGCATCTCTTGTGCAATTGAGCCCGCGCCACTTGCGGGAGGCGCGGGCCGATCGGGCCAGTGAAATCCCGATCTTCGGCAGTGATGGGGTGAGCATCGCTTGCCGCAATCACAAATAGTTAGAGGTTGCTAATGTTTGGTCAAGCCGTATCGAACATCGGCTTCCAGTCGCGGTTGTCGCTTCTGCGGTATTGTAGCGGAACCTCACGGCCATACGACCGTTTTTCCAACGAGGTCGCCACCATGGATTGGAACCGCGTCGAAGGAAATTGGAAGCAGGTCAAAGGTAAGGTCAAGGAACAAGGTAAGGTCAAGGAACAGTGAGGCAAACTCACTGATGATGATCTCGACCGCATCGCCGGTAAGCGCGATCAGCTCGAAGGCAAAATCCAGGAGCGCTATGGCATTGAGAAGGATCGCGTACGCCGCGACATCGACGACTGGTATACTCGACAAGGCTGGTAGGGAAGCGTTGAACCCGTCAATTCAGGGCGCCGTCACGGACCGCGCCGTTTTTTCGAATGATGTTGGCTTCCAGGTCGCGGTTGCGCTCCCGCTTCTGACCCTCGTAGTCAGGAATGCGGAAGAAGACTGGCCGGCGGTCGCGTCCCGCTGGATCTGGACCCGCTTCTGATCACTGTTGGCGCATTCGTGGAGCGCACGCCACCAGGCGCTTCTCATGGTTGACGATATCCTTCGCCGTGATGGCGTCGCATTCGGCCGACGTCTAGCGCTTACCGGGAAACGATATTCGTGATCCCGGTGTGGCCGCGACACACGGTAAGGACATGGCCGACATCGTAGTAAGGGACATACTTCGTCCCCTCCCACGACCCGGTGTAAGCGGTGGCGGCGGCCAGCAAAGCAAGTCCCGCTGCGCCGGTCTGGAGATAACGACTTTTCATTGGTTTGATCCTTTGGTTGTTGCGCCACAAAGGGGCGATGAGCGCCGCGCCGATCGTGACGAAGAGAAGGGAGGCGAAGACGTTTGGCGGGAACCGATCGCTGTAGAGCGGCAAGACCGCTTCAGCGCCGGAGAGAATGCCGGCAATCGCAAGCATGCGAACCGACCAAGCCCGCTTCAGGACATCGGGCCAGTTGTCGATGATCCTGATTTCGGTCGCACGAAGTGGCCTCCAGACGGCTTTCGCCGACAGAGGGAGGGCAGACATAGCGATGGTCCTTGGTTTGGGATCATTTTCCCGGCGTTGGGAAAATGGTCAGGCCGGCGACAAAAATGCCCCGACCGACGTTGCAGTGGATGAACGACGCTCGACGGAAGTCTAAGGTCGATCTAGCCCGCGCCGAATTGACGAAGGTTCTTCGTGACCGGCCGCCAGCAAGGAACATCGCGGTCTGCCACAAAGGGACCGACCATGACGCGCCTTACAAGCCTGAAGCGGAGCATTTCGTGATTTGCCCCATATGTGGCCAAGAGATCGACATGGGGGAGTTAGGCGAAGTGCTTCACCACGCCGAACCCGACCACAAGCCGTTGCAGTACCGCGACTAGCCGGTGATGCCGTCCGGAGCCGGCGTGATGACGATCAGCTTGACAGCCTCCGCCTCGGCGAAGGTCCTGGCGCGAAGGTTGCTTGCAGACGGCGCGCGAGAATATTAGCGATCGGGAACATACGGTTCCTGCTGGCGTTTATCGGGTGATCGGCCTTCTGGGAGGTTGCTATGAGAAAACTGTTACTTGCTTCGGTGATTGCCATCGCCTCCGCCGCTGCCACGGTCGTGCCTGCGGATGCACAATTCTTCGGTCCTGGCATCGGCTTTTTTGGTCCGTTCGGCGGCCTCGGCCCGTTCGGTGGTGGCCCCTTCTACGGCGGCGGCCGTTTTACGACTATGGCGGCCGCTATTACGGCCCCCGCTACTATCGCGATTATTATCCCGGCTACGTGGCGCGCTACCCGCATCGCTACTATTACCGGCATCGTCACTATAACCGCTGTCACGTGAAGTGGGTGAGGCACTGGCACCATCACCACCGGGTGCTGGAACGCGTTCGGGTTTGCCGGTACTGACAAGGCCCGATTTGCTGCGGTTGCGCGGTAGGCGTGGAAGGTGCTGCGGCCGTTCATAGGAACACCTTCCAAGCGACAAAGGGGGTGAAGGCGACGCCGACGACGAAGCCGCCGGCCGCCCACAAGAGCCGATCAATCCACGGAGCGACCAAGGCTTTAGCTGCATGATGTGCCTCCTATGCCACGGCCGCTGAAGGGTCATCGACGTAGTCTTCGATGGCGTTCGGGTCGACGTTGTCCGTGGCGTCTTCCCCTGCGCCCATCCCGGTTGCTTCAGACGCGAGCGCATCGGCTTCCTTAACGGCATCGAACGAAGACGAAAGCTCGCCACGGCGCTGCAATTCGCTCCAGAACGTTTCGCGCGTGATCTCGCCAGCGACGCGGACCTTCAAGAGGCTGTCGACCGACTGGCTGTCTTTGCCCGTCTCGTGGTCATACTCCGTCGCGACATTGACCGAGGGCGCCCGAAACGTGTCGGCCGCACCGCGATAGCGCTCCGCGAACACGAAAGCCCTCTCCAGCGCATCCTTCAGGTTGAGCGCCATGTTCTTGATCGCCAAGTTCTCGCGGTTCTCCCCGGCCTTGACAGAGGTCGCCGTGATGACGCCGGAACCCTTTTGATGCGGCTTCATCGACAGTTCGTCCATTTCGGCCACAAGCCGACAGGTCTTTCTGACCGGCCTCGATCGCCTTGCCCTCCGCCTCGACGAAATACCACTTGCCTTGGTCTTCCGTGATCAGCAGCGAGTTGGGGCCGAGTGTGGCGATCGGCTCTTGATCCCGGCCAGGTTTCTTCGCCGGCATCTTCACGCCGGAGCCTGCCAGCATCGGGAAGCGGGCATATTTCAGAATGTTGCGCTGATCAGAACCCGACTGCCAATGCTCGACGTTCTTCCATGCGAGATCGAGGAAGGGCGGCTTGACCGCGAACCCGGTCTTCGTGGTGCGGCGGCCAGTGAAGTAGATGGACGATCGAGACTTCGCCGAGAGTGTTCGGGCCGGATTGGATGATGCCCCACTTGCCTTCATTGCCCTTGTCGTCGGTCGCCAGTTCCCACAAATCCCATCCGTCGGAACGCCAATGGCGAACCCGCTTGACCGTGACCTCCGCAAAGCCGACGACGCGCTTGGTGTTCTCCCAAATGCGAGCGTCGATACATTGCGGCTTGCCCGACGCCGTGGTGATCGTGCAGGACAGCACTTCTTCAGCCCGGTAGTGAATGAAGTAGGGCCGAATGTTGCGGACTCGTAGCGATCTGCTGGCGGCGAGTTTGGCCGCAACGTCTCCGTTGCCAATCCGTCCCAAGAGCGCTCCAAACGGCCTCTTCAATGGGCTGATATGATCTGGGCGAAGGACGACTGAAGCCTCGACCGCCTAGGCCGCAACGGCGCGTCTCGACTTCCCTGCCGGCCCCCACCCCGTGCGGCAAGCCGAATGGGGACCCCGGGCGCCGCGATTCTTCGCGAGACAAGAAAGTCGTTCCTGCGCCGTCCTCCGCTTTGCTTTGGTCGCAAGCGATGCGTCGTCGGTCGCCTCCGGCCAACCGATCGCTATCGAGGCCGCATGGTGCGGGCTCGGGAACAGAAAACGGAGACTTACAATGGCTACCATCGGCACCTTCAAGAAGACCACCGCGAACGAATTCACCGGCGAAATCGTCAGATGCAGCAGCGCACCACTAGCACTCGATTTTGCATAACTTCGGGGCGACTTAAAACGAACTCTGCTTCGCTAGCCAATCTCTGACAACTGCCACATGCCCGGTAACTTCCTGAGACTTGGACCAGGCGACGTTGAATGATTTTCCGGTACGATGAACATGGTTGGTTACCCGAACCAGGCTCCCATTGCTTACCAGTCGGTCGGTTAGATGTGCCCAGCCGAGGGCAATGCCCTGACCTTCCAGGACCGACTGAATCACCGAGACATAGTCGTTGATGCGAAGGCCCTGGGGGGCGAGGGCGCCGTCAACCCCGGCCGCGGCCAGCCAGTCTGGCCAAGTTACCGCCGGCCGATGCGGCTCATCCAGGTGGATCAGTCGATGCTTGCATAAGTCCTCGATCGTTTGCGGCGTTCCGTGGCGATCGAGATACAAGGGGCTGCACAGAGGATATATTTCCTCTGGCGCCATCGGTAGCAGCCCGTAATCCGGCATGTCATCAGCGTCACCGCCCCTGATGCCGAGGGGTATGCCTTCAGCGGCAAGATCGAGATCGCGATCGCTGGTTTGGATGCGCAACTCTATTCCCGGCAACTCTTCCCGAAAACGCTGCAGTCTAGGAACGATCCATAACGTAGCGAACGCGGTCGATGCCGACAGCGTGACGTGGTTGCCACCGGCAGATGCCTTGAGGCGTTCCGCAGACTTCTGAATATGAGAAAGCCCAAGTGTCACGTCGGCAAAGAAGCGGGCCCCCGGTTCGGTGAGTTCGACTTTTCGATGCCGGCGGACAAAAAGCTTCGTACCGAACTGCTCCTCGAGGCGTATGATCGAGAGTGAAACCGCTGCCTGGGACATGCCAAGTTCCTTGCCGGCTGCTGTGAAATTGAGCAGACGGCCAGCTGCCTCAAAAGCGATTAGCCCATTCGCGGAGGGCAAGAGATGTCGCAAGCTACCCATAATCAGAGCTTATCGCATTGATTAGAATTTTCCAGCGTCACAGCCGAATTTCGTCTCGCTAAGATAACTGAATCTGGGAGGATGGAGTTTCCATGAACGCACCGGCCGCTGAAATAACCGAACCTGCCAACCGTCGAGCGGGTGGCCGCGTGGGGCGCAAGACGCTGCGCGGAATTCCCATGGCCTCTTTTCCGACCCTGGTCCGCAAGATCCCTGTGTATGAAATGGTCCCGGATGAGGCGGTGGAGTTGATCCATCAGGAGTCGCTCTCGATCCTCGAAGAGGTTGGTTGCGAATTCCGCGACGACGAGGCGATTGCCCTGTGGAAGGCCGCCGGAGCCGATGTTTCCGAGACGCGCGTCCGTATCGACCGTGCGCTGCTGATGGAACTGGTATCGAAAGTCCCGTCAGAGTTTACGCTCAATGCGAGGAATCCGCAGCGTACGGTGCGGGTAGGCGGCAACAACTCCATCTTCGTGCCGATGTACGGCGCGCCCTACGTGCGCGACCTCGACAACAACAGGCGTTACGGCTCGCTCGCCGACCTCAACAATTTCCACAAGCTCGCCTACATGGCGCCGGCACTGCACTCGTCGAGCTCGGTCATCTGCGAGCCGATGGAAATTGCGGTGCCGAAGCGTCACCTCCACATCATCCATTCGGCGCTGAAGCATTCCGACAAGCCTTTCATGGGCATCGTTACGTCGAAGGAACGCGCTGAAGACACGATGGCGATGGCGGGCATCGTGTTCGGCGAGGATTTCGTCCGCGACAATCCGGTGCTGGTGTCGATTACCAACTGCAATTCGCCGCTGGTCTGGGACGCCACCATGCTGGACGCGATGAAGGTCTATGCGCGGAGCAACCAGCCGGTGATCCTGGCGCCCTTCGCGCTGTGCGGCGCCTCGACCTCGGCCTCCGCCGTGGGGGCGGTCGCGCAAGTCAACGCGGAAGCGCTGGCGGGTGTCGCCTTCACCCAGCTGTTGCGACCAGGGTCGCCGCAGATCTACGGCCAGTTCATGGTCACCGTCGACATGAAGACCGGCGCCCCCATGGGCGGCACGCCGGAGGCCGCGCAGATGATGTATCTGATGGGTGCGCTGGCCAGGAAATACAAACTGCCGTGGCGCACCTCAGGCTTCCATGTCGGCTCGAAGCTGAACGACGCCCAGGCGGGCTACGAGGCGAACATGCTGATGCATGCCGCCATCCTCTCCGGCGCCAACTACATCTGGCATTCCGCCGGATGGCTCGAGGCCGGTCTGAGCTGCGGCTATTCAAAATTCGCGACCGACTGCGAACAGCTTGTCGGCTGGTACAAATACGCCGGCGGGCTTCCGTTCGACGATTTCAAGGAGGCGATGGCGGCAGTCCGCGAGGTGGGCCCGCAGGGCCATTTCCTCGGCACCAAACACACGCTCGAACATTTCGAGTCGGCCTTCTTCATACCCAGCATCATGGACTTCAATTCGTACGAACAATGGAAGGCTGAAGGGGCGAAGGACCACGACACGCGCGGTCGCGAGAAGGCGCGCAACATGCTCGCCGACTATGAGGAACCGAAGCTTGACGAGGGCATCGCCGACGGCCTGACGGATTTCATCGCGCGGCGCGAGGAGCGGCTGCCGGACAGCGTCAGTTAAAGACGTAACGGGAACAAAAGGGAGGAAAAAATGACACTCTTCAGAAGCAATGGCGACCGCGTCCCGGGCGCTATCGAGGCAATGGCGAAAGAGACGCGTGCAGGCCATATGGACCGGCGCGAATTCCTGGCGCTGGCCAGCGCCTTCGGCGCGTCGACGGCTTTCGCCTACAGCATGATCGGCCTTGCCGAGCCGACCAAAGCCCTGGCTGATGAACCGAAAAAGGGCGGAACGCTGCGTGTCGCGATGTCAGTCAAGGCGCAGAAGGATCCGCGCACCTATGACTGGACCGAGATGGCAAACGTCACCCGCAGCTGGCTGGAGCCGCTCGTCCGCTACACGCACGAGTTCACCTTCGAGCCGGTCCTGCTCGAAAGCTGGGACGTCAATGACGACGCCACCGAATACACACTGCATCTGCGCAAAGGCGTCACCTGGAACAATGGCGATGCCTTCAACGCCGATGACGTGGTCGCCAATCTGAACCGCTGGTGCGAGAAGGGTGCGTCCGGCAATTCCATGGCGGCACGCGTCGGCGCGCTGATCGACACAAAGACCGGCAAGGCCAAGGATGGCGCCATCACCAAGGTCGATGACCTCACGGTCAAGCTGAAGCTGACCGAACCCGACATCGCGATCATACCGGGCTTCACCGACTATCCGGCGCTGGTCGTGCATCGCGACTTCGACAAGGATGGCGCCGACCCGATCAAGAAGCCAATCGGCACCGGACCTTTCGAACTGGTGTCTTATGCGGTGGGTACGAAGGCGGTCGTCAAGCGTCGCGAGAACAGCAAGTGGTGGGGTGGCGAAACGCCGCTCGACGGGGTCGAGTTCATCGACTACGGCACCGACTTCAACGCCACGCTAAATGCCTTCGAGTCCGGCGAGATCGACCTCGATTTCGAAACGCCGGCCGACTTCATCGACGCCCTCGACAAGATGGATCTGGTAAAGTCCGAGGTCGCGACAGCGACCACGCTCGTTGCCCGCACCAACATCACCCACAAGCCCTATGACGACCAGCGGGTGCGCAATGCGCTGCAGATGGCCGTCGACAACAATGCCGTCATGCAGCTCGGCTACGCCGGGCTCGGCACGGTCGGCGAGAACCACCACGTCGCCCCGATCCATCCCGAATACTATCCGCTGCCCAAGAAGACACGCGATGCCGCCGCCGCCAAGAAGCTGATGGCGGATGCGGGGCAGGCCGACTTCGAGCACGAACTGATCACCGTCGAGGACGAATGGCAGAAGAACACCGGCGATGCGATCGCCGGCCAATTGCGCGATGCCGGCATCAAGGTCAAGCGTACGGTGCTGCCGGGCTCGACCTTCTGGAATGACTGGACGAAATATCCGTACTCGATGACCATCTGGTACATGCGGCCGCTGGGCGTCCAGGTGCTGGCACTCGGCTATCGCACCGGCGAAGCCTGGAACGAAACGGCCTACGCCAACCCGGATTTCGACGCCAAGCTCAAGCAGGCGCTCTCGCTGGCCGATCCTGCCAAGCGCAAGGAAGTGATGAAGGACGTCGAGCAGATCTTGCAGGATTCCGGCGTCATCATCCAGCCGTTCTGGCAGAAGCTCTACTGCCACATGAGCAAGAAGGTGAAGAACTACGGAATGCACCAGACCTACGAAATGGACTTCCAGAACGTCTGGCTGGACGCCTGATTTAACTCCCGCGACTTGCAAGCAAATGCTGCCGGCACCTATGACAAAGGTGCCGGCAGCCCGTAAATCACTGACAAGCAATTGGCGTAGGCAAAATGTCCGACGACGAGATCATCCTTTCCGAACTTTCCGACGACGAGTTGGTGCAGCAGATGCACGACGATCTCTATGACGGGCTGAAGGAAGAGATTGAGGAAGGCACCAACATCCTGCTCGAGCGCGGCTGGGCGCCCTACAAGGTGCTCACCGAGGCGCTGGTCGAAGGCATGCGCATTGTCGGCGAGGATTTTCGCGACGGCATCCTGTTCGTTCCCGAAGTGCTGCTGTCGGCCAATGCCATGAAGGCCGGCATGTTCATCCTGCGTCCGCTGCTCGCCGCCACTGGTGCGCCGAAGCAGGGCAAGATGGTGATCGGCACCGTCAAGGGCGACATCCACGACATTGGCAAGAACCTCGTCGGCATGATGATGGAGGGCGCCGGCTTCGACGTCATCGACCTCGGCATCAACAATGCGGTCGAGAAATATCTCGATGCGATCGAGAAGCATCAGCCAGACATCATCGGCATGTCGGCACTGCTGACCACGACCATGCCCTACATGAAGGTCGTCATCGACACGATGAAGGAAAAGGGCATCCGCGACGACTATGTCGTGCTGGTCGGTGGCGCCCCGCTGAACGAGGAATTCGGCAAGGCCGTCGGCGCCGATGCCTACTGCCGCGACGCGGCGGTCGCCGTCGAGACCGCCAAGGATTACATGAAGCGCAAGCACAACGTGCGCGCTTCATAGCCCCAAGGCAATTTTCCGTCCTTCGTGGAAGGCGTAGGGCGCCTGGCGCGGGGCGACGGCGTCGCCGACCTCCACGAAAGGCTGGGACGTATTTTCCAACTCTTTCGCCAGCCAATTCGCCGCCACATTGGTGGTTGCGAGAACAAGGCAATCGCCGGGCACAAAGCTCTCTTCACTGGTGTTGTGGTCAACGATGGTCGCGCCATCCCCGTGCCATTCCAGCACGCTGACATCCACCAACCAAGTGACGCCGAGCTGGCGCAATGTCCGCCGCAGCGGGAAATCGGCAGCCGTGCGCTGCAGTTCCTTGCCGATCAGCGGATCGGGCGTGAGAATGGTCACCTGATGACCATCCTCGGCAAGTTTCCAGGCTGTACCGCCACCGCGCCAACCGCCTCCCTCGTCCAGCAAAAGCACGCGCTTGCCTGGTCGCGCAACGCGAGCCATGACGGATTCGATCGAGAAGACGTTGCCTCTTTCGATGCCGGGCAGGCTCGGCATTGCCGGCAGCGCCTTCTGAAAGCCGGTTTCAGGAGACACTGATCCCGTGGCCAGGATGACGGCATCAGCCTGGAATGAGGGGATTTCCGACGCCTCGACATAGGTGTTCAGTCGCACGTCGACATTCAGTTTGCTGAGCTGGCGCTCATACCACCCAAGGAGGTCGAGGATTTGGCCGCGGCGCGGTTGCAGTCCGGCAAGCAGAAAGTTCCCGCCCAATCTGCTGGAAGCTTCGGCCAGCACGACGTCGTGACCCCGCTCGGCGGCAACCCGAGCCGCTTCGAGGCCGGCGGGGCCGCCGCCGACGACAAGTACCCGTTTCTTGATAACAGCGGAGGTGAACCGGTCACCGCCCCATTCAAACTCGCGCCCTGCAGAGGGATTGATAAGGCAGCTGATCCAGTAGTCGCGCGAACGACGGCCCCAGCACATTTGGTTGCAGGATATGCATCCCCGCACGTCCTCTGGCCGGTCTGCCGCAGCCTTGCGTGACAGATGCGGGTCGGCGATCTGGCCTCGGACGATCGAAACCAGATCGGCAGCTTTCTCGCCGAGCACGGTTTCGGCGTTTTCAGGCGTCCTGATATGGCTCTCGGCCACCACGAGGGCCGTCTTGACCACGCCCTTGAGGGTCGCCGCAAGATCGGCGCCAAGCTTCTCCGGGTAGAGAAAGGTCGGCATTATCTTGTAGAAATCGAGGTAGCTGCCGGTTCCGCAGGTCACGTAGTCGATCAGCTCCTGCTTATCATGCAGCCGAACGATCTCCGCCAGCTCCTGGCGACTGAGCGCGACAGTGTAGTCTGGCTCATCGCTGACCGAGAGCCCAACGATAAAATCTCGGCCGCAAGTTTCGCGGATGCGGGTCAGGATCTCGCGGGAGATCCGCGTGCGGTTTTCGAGCGAGCCTCCCCACTGGTCCTGGCGTTGGTTTGTCCAGGGTGTCCAGAACTGATCGACCAGTCCAAGATAGGAGGCCCAGACTTCGACGCCATCGAAGCCGGCCTCCCGGCAGCGGCGCGCGGCCTGGACAAAGCCGTCGATGGTCTCCCAAATCTCATCCTCGGACATAGCGTGGGAACCGTCGCTGTCATGGTAGCTTGGAAGGCCCGAGGGCGACCAATGTGCATGAAACGAGTTGTCCGAATCGCCATGCGCACCGACATGATAGAGCTGCTGGATGGCGATCGCCCCGTGGTCCTTGATCGCGCGCGTGACCTGCTGGAAATGAGGAATGACGCTATCATCGCCAGGTCGAAAATTGCCGCGTGTCAGTACGGCGGCCTGATGGACGGGCATGGGCTCGACAACAATCATGCCGGCCCCGCCGATAGCTCGTTCAGCATAGTAGGCAACGTGTCGTTCGGTCGGCACGCCATTTTCGGCCATGTTGGCCGTATGAGCCCCGAACACGATCCGGTTTCGCAGCGTGCGGCTGCCCAGCTTTACCGGCGAGAAGAGATGCGGAAAGAGTTTTGACATAGTATCTCACCAGCGGTCGGAGGGAGGCACGGCTCGTGCGGCTGTCAGGTGGCTTGTCCCATAGCCACAGATTTCTGAAGCGCTGCAGCAAGGCCGCCTCGCACGGCTGCTTCAAATCCGGCTGCGCGCATGGCCTCGATCGCTGCCGCGGTAGTGCCGCGGTAGTTGACGAAAGTCTGGACGATATCTTTGGGGTTTTCTGCGCGAGCCGCGAGGAGTTTGCCGGTTCCAATCAGCACCGCGCTGACGCCCCGCCGGGCAATATCTGGGTTCATTCCTCGGCTGACCGCATCGTCGATCATCGCTGCCGCCAAAAGCGCCGGAAAGGCTGGGCCGGAGCCTGTAAGGCCCGTCATATAGTCGATATCTGCTTCGCTTTTGACCTCATCGGCAGCACCACAGGCCTCCAGAATACGGCGAACGACATTGCGGTCATCCGCGGTGACCTCCTGGGAGCCTATCCAAGGACTATAGGAATACCGCACCTCTGCCGCTGCATTCGGAAGCGTGCGGACGACACGATCGGTCTTGAGACGTTTAGCCAATTGGTCGAGAGGGATTCCGGCCATGACCGACATGACGAGCTTGCCATACGCAGAAATCTCGATAGCAGGCCAATCCTGGGGGCGGACCGATACGATGATGACATCAGATCGATCCGCCAGCTCCTGATTGTCCCTGGTCCATGTTGCGCTTGGCTGAAAGCCGGGTTGCCCGCTTCTATGAGAGAGAGTGAGTTGCTCGGGGGACACTATTTGCGCATCGATGATGGCCTCGGCGAAGGCGCGTCCAAGCCAGCCACCTCCGCCGATTATTCCGATGCTCAAGGGTTCGCCCATTGTCAAACCTGCCTCACCCCCCCGAATAGCCATGTCTGGCGAAGAACCGGTCTAGCTCGCGCTTCTGCGGGGCCTCACCTGTAAAGATCTCTACGTACCCGGGAATGCGGTTCATGCGGTTCGCGAGATCTTCCTTGGTCTGCATTGAGATGTAGCCAATCTGCACAAGGTAGATTGTGCGCGCTCGAACATCGGCTGAGCTTTCCTCGTAACCGAAGCGGACGAACATTTGGCTCATTGCATCGAGACGCGCCTGGTCGGCTTTATGCACCTCTGCCAGAATGTCAGGAGATTGAAGCGCCCAGCTTCTGACTGCGAACTCGAACTGTGAATCGAACAAGGACTTGTCGAGCCAGCAGTCGAAAACGTTTAGCATCGCTTCGGCGACCGTCTCGGCATAGGCCTCAGCCTGCTTTACGAGGTTGCCAGTGTTCTTGTCCCGCCAGCGGGTCACGAGGGAAGCCAACAGTTCTTCTCTATCCTTGAAGAACCAATAGAAGCTGGTGCGCGACAAGCCCAACTTCTTGGCCAATGGCGAAATTCTCACAGAGTCGACGCCGGATTCCAGAAGCAAGTCGTAGGCGGCTTCAAGCCACCCCTCCGGTGATCCGCGCCATCCGCTGTCGTTCGAAATTTGCTCCATGAGCGACGAACCTAACAAACTGTCAAAGTGAAAACCAGAAAAATGTACATCGATGTCTATTTAGTCGACGCCTCGGCTTCGAAACTTGACATATATGTACATTTTCGAATAGCGTTCGCATATACCGTCCCATCCCGGAGTCCGCCAGATGTCGAACGATCCCCTTCTGCAGCCGTACAAACTCAAGCATTTGACCCTGCGCAATCGCATCATCGTGACGTCCCACGAGCCGGCTTATCCGGAGGACGGGATGCCGAAGCAGCGCTATCTTGCCTACACGGTGGAAAGGGCTAAGGGCGGTGTGGCGATGACGATGACAGCCGGGTCCGCGGCGGTTTCGAAGGACAGCCCCCCGGTCTTCAATAACCTGCTCGCCTACAAGGACGAGATCGTGCCGTGGATCAGGCAGATGACCGATGCGGTGCACGAAGAGGGTGCCGCCATCATGATCCAGCTAACCCATCTTGGACGGCGTACACGCTGGGACAAAGGCGATTGGCTTCCGGTTGTGGCGCCGTCCCATCATCGAGAAGCCTCACACCGCGCGTTTCCCAAGAAAATTGAAGACTGGGATATCGAGCGCATCATCAAGGACTTCGCGGACGCCGCCGAGCGGATGAAGGCGGGCGGGATGGATGGCGTCGAGCTCGAGGCTTACGGCCACTTGCTCGACCAGTTCGCGTCTCCGCTCACGAACGAACTTGATGGCCCTTATGGCGGTTCGCTTGATAACCGCATGCGCTTCTGCATGGATGTCTTGAAGGCGATCCGGTCCCGGGTCGGCGAGGACTTCATCCTGGGCGTGCGCTATACGGCGGATGAATGTCTTTCCGGCGGCAATGGCGTGTCGGAGGGCATTGAAATCTCCAAGCGCCTCAAGGAAAGCGGACTTATCGACTACCTCAACGTGATCCGCGGCCACATCGACACCGATGCGGGCCTGACCGATGTCATTCCGATTCAGGGAATGGCGAATGCGCCGCATCTTGATTTTGCCGGCGAGATTCGTGCCGCGACCAACTTCCCAACCTTCCATGCAGCGAAAATACCGGATGTGGCGACTGCGCGCCACGCGATTGCATCGGGTAAGGTTGACATGATCGGCATGACGCGTGCCCACATGACGGACCCACACATCGTGCGGAAGATCATCGAAAAGCGCGAAGACGAAATCAGGCCCTGCGTGGGTGCCAACTACTGCCTTGACCGTATCTATCAGGGCGGGGCGGCATACTGCATTCACAACGCCGCGACCGGCCGCGAACTGACCATGCCGCACATCGTCCCCAAGGCAGAAACCCGCAGGAAGATTGTCGTGGTCGGCGCAGGTCCGGCTGGCCTCGAGGCCGCCCGCGTGGCGGGTGAGCGCGGACACGAGGTCGTGGTCTTCGAGGCCGCCAGCGACCCTGGCGGGCAGATCCGCCTGACAGCGCTGAGCCCGCGCCGCAAGGAGATGATGAGCATCATCGACTGGCGCATGGCCCAGTGCGAAAAGCATGGAGTGACCATCAAGTTCAATAGCTGGGCGGAGGCCGAAACCATCGAGGCGGAAAATCCCGACGTCGTCATCGTTGCGACGGGCGGGGTGGCGCATACCGACGTCCTTTCCAAGGGCAACGAGTTCGTGGTGTCGTCATGGGACATCATTTCCGGAGACGTGAAGCCGGGAAGCAATGTCCTCATCTTCGACGACGCGGGTGACCACGCGGCACTCCAGGCCGCGGAATTCCTCGCTGGCGCGGGAGCCAAGGTTGAGATCATGACACCGGACCGGTCCTTCTCACCCGAGGTCATGGCTATGAACCTCGTGCCCTACATGAGATCTCTTCAAAAACTCGATGTGACCTTCACCGTTACCTATCGACTCGAGTCTGTTGAAAAGAATGGCAACCAGCTCATTGCAAACGTCGGCAGCGACTACGGCGGTATATCCAAGCAGCGCGTCGTGGACCAGGTTGTCGTCAATCACGGCACCCTTCCGCTGGACGACATCTATTTCGAACTGAAACCGAAATCGACCAATCACGGCGAGATTTCGCATGATGAGCTCATTGCCGGACAAGCGCAGTCGGTGGTGCGGAATCCGCAAGGCCTATTCCAGCTCTTCCGCATCGGAGATGCCGTTTCAGCTCGCAACACCCACGCTGCGATCTACGACGCACTTCGCTTGGCGAAAGATATCTGATTGCCGGGCGGCGGACGACAACGTTCGCTCTTCATAACAAGGGTTCGGTCATGGTCAGAAGTGACGCGCTGCAATATTTTGTAGACACCGCATTCGTGGCATTCGACCGGTTCTCCCACGACCTGCGGTCGCGCCGATCGATCATCCAGCTCTTCGCCCAAGCGGAGGTTCCCGGGCCTGAAAGGACCACGGCTGGGAGCCGTTTGCCAGTCTGTTCCTATCTCGGCCCGGCGTTGGCAGAAGAGACGGTTCCGTCCACACTTCGCAATCTGGTCGAACGATTCAAGTCGGCGCACTCTATGTTGCGTATACATTCGGTGAAGAAGTCGGGCGCGCTCAGGCTCGAGTTGATTTGCGCCTACGACCGCAGCCCGATTATGAGAGCACCCCGACCGCCCGTAACGAAGAGGAGTTCGGCGAGCCGATCTGATTGTCATTCGCCGGCCGTGGGTCGGGTCGGAGTTTCCATAGATCCGCCCAACCGAGGCGACACACCTGCACAGTGCCGTCGCTAAGCGCGACGGTGTGGGGAAGTGGTCATGTTATGTCTTTGGGGAAATGGGCGCGATATGGCGGATATCGGAACGCCCCCTATCCCCTAGAAAGCGGTGGATAAAAGGCGGCGCCGCCCAAATAGTTCTTGCTAATTTTTCTTTTTCGGCGCCAGCGTCTGCTGGGGCTTACTGAAGGCGAAATGCTAAACCGCGTAGCTTCCACCACATCTAATTTGCGCCATTTTAACTTTATTGTTCCCGACGACGTCATTGACGCTGTCGAGGGATATCTCTGCTTTTGTGCCGCCGGACGCATCGTTTCTACCTTTTCGGCAGTTCAAGCAGTGCGAGACAAAGTCCTAGACTGCGAGCTTTCCGACGAGCAGATTGAGTGTTACGCTGTATTGGCTGCGGTCGATGAAGGCCTAGCCGTCCACTTCGATCGGCGAGGACGACAACCGGATCCCTACTCGAGTTTGAGTAGGTGTCACTGGCATCTGGTGCCGATCTGGAAAACCAAGGTGCGGTTGCGAGTTGCCCACGTGTCATTTCGCCGGCCGAACGTAGTCGGTCCTGCCGGCCGTACCCCTCCGCTCATTATCATTGGCAGAACGCAAGCTAGGCCGCAGCGAATAGAATTCCTTCCATGAAACGCGCCTGCCGCGGAATGGTTCGGCGCTCTCCGTAGTGCTGGTGACGCTCGTTGATCGGGGTGCAAGGTTCATGCTGCTTTAACACTGTCGCGCAGTGATGGGATAATCTCGCCATCGCCCACATCCACCATCACGACGAACGACAGGTTTTCGTTGTCGTCCTGCCTGTAGGTGACGCCAACCACCTCAACCGACGCGCCGTCGTTGTCTTCTGCCTGAAAAGCGGCGATCGGCATCATCACAATGCCGAGGCCCGCCATGCTCCAGATGCTGGCCCGTGTTCGCTGAGTTCGAGACGGCCATTCGCTCGGAGAGGCTGTTGGATGGGATTGCCAAGGCCAAGGCCATCGGCACCAAGTTCGGTCGCAAGGTCAAGGCAACCCCGGAGCGGATCTTCACCATGCGCGCCGATGGCGAGACCGGCCCTGAGGCGATGCGGGATCAGCGCTCACCTTAGGTCATGATCCCCAAACAGTTCATTTATATGACAAATGATCTACAAACAGATCAACCCCTTGACATTGACAGCACAAAAGATACTTATGCGTATCAAACTAGCTTTGAATGAAACCCATAGGTATCGCCATGCCATCGGAATATGCGGGCCTGCTTGAAATAGGTCACCTGCTGAAGCAGGCGCGGCTTACCGCGTCGCTGACGCAGGAGCAGGTCGCCGATATGGCCGGCATATCGCGTCCCCGATATCGCGACATCGAAACGGGCGCAGCCGCGGCACGTGCGACCACCCTGATGAACATCACCCGCGCCCTAGGCCTGGAGATGATGCTGATCCCACAGTCCATGGTTCCTGCCGTCAAGTCCTTGCTGCGACCGCATGACGACGATCTCCCCGCCTTTGTTTCCCAACCCGACGAGGATGATCGTCCCCCGAATGTTTAAAGCACCCAAGGCCATCCCCTCCCTTGACGTGCTGCTGAACGATCTGAAGGTCGGAACGATCGTCAGGACGCCAGGCGATTTCAATGCATTCAATTTCGACGACGCCTATCGAGCGACCGGGGGCTTTCCCGTCCTCAGCCTTTCTTTCCGCGCGGCGGCAGGAGGATTGCGGAAGGATCCAAAGCCTCTTGCCGGGGCCTTACCTGCATTCTTCGCCAACCTTCTTCCAGAAGACAAACTGCGCGAAGCGATGGAGAAACACCACGCAGGCAATGTGCGCGCAGGAAACGATTTTGATCTGCTGGCCGCGCTGGGTGCGGATCTTCCCGGCGCCGTGCGTGTCTTGCCGACCGATGGCACGACGGCAGTTGCCGAGGATGCCTCAAAGGATAGGCCAAAAGCCCGGTTCTCGCTCGCGGGCGTACAGATGAAACTCTCTGTGATCAAGAACACCGGCAAGGGAGGTGGGTTGACCTTGCCTATGGGCGACGAGCAAGGCCAGTACATCGCCAAATTTCCATCGTCGGCGTTCCCCGGCGTCTCTGAAAATGAGTTTGCCAACCTAGCGCTGGCGGCGGCGATCGGCATGGACGTGCCCGAGCGCGAGCTTGTCGAGAAGTCCGATTTCGAGGGAATTCCCGAGGAGTTCGACACGCTGTCGGACGGCAAGGTTCTCCTCGTCAAACGCTTCGATCGCGTCGTTGGTCGTGAGCGCGTCCATATCGAGGATTTCGCGCAGGTTTTCGGTGTCTATCCCTCGCGCAAATATGAGGGCGCCGCATATCATGACATTGCCTCAGCCCTGAGCGCGGCCGTCTCGCCGACGGCCGCGCTCGAATTCGTGCGCCGTCTGGCGCTGACGGTCATCACCGGCAACGGCGACATGCACCTCAAAAACTGGTCGCTGATCTACCGGGGCCCTGGCGACAGGCCAGAGCTTGCGCCAATTTATGACGTCCTGTCGACCGTGCCCTATATTCCCGCCGACTCGATGGCGCTCTCGCTCGGCGGCGAACGCTCCTTCAAGGCGCTCGCTGCCCCGCGATGGAAGGCGTTCGCCAACCGTGCAAGGCTGCCAGAGCCGGCCGTGCTGAGGGCGGTGATCAAGGTCGTCGAGCGCGTCAACGATCATTGGTGGAGCCTTCCGGAACGGGCCGTTATTCCGGAGAAGGTGCTCGAGCGGATTGATGAGCATGTGAAAACGATGACCCCGATACTCGGCACCTGCGCCGCATAAGGAGGGGAATCGCGGCGATGGGATGGCTCCCCTACTTGCGCAGATCGATTTCGGAAATGAAGGCCTCGCCGATATGTAGCCTGGCGCTGTAGCGGCCGATGTAGGTCGTCGTGCGCTCCTTGGCCGCCCACATGTTACCGTCCACCTCCTGGATCGGCTCCTCGACCAAGGGAGATTGGATTGATATCATCGAGTAAAAAACCAGTATGCCGTCATTCTCTGATGAACCGAGAGACCAACAAGCGGTCCAGGAACCCGGATGCCTTCGAACGCGACGTTCGCGAGCGCGATCGCCGCGCGCTGGGCGGCATTGGAAACGCCGACAGTCATTTGGGTGCCAGGCACCATCTGACGCGGCGCTGTGAGGAAGGTG
>NZ_JAMYOR010000042.1:0-57221 GCF_040319965.1 Mesorhizobium sp. M0830
CCAAACTGCATGAACCGCCGTATGCGGAACCGCTCGTACGGTGGTGTGGGAGGGGGGCGCTGCGAAGCGCCTCCCTACCCGATGCCTGCGATATCGGCCGATCAGTTGGCTGTCTTCGCCTTGTCCTGCTCTTCCTTGAGCTTCTTGGCGAAATCCTGGTTGTTTTTGGCGACGAAGTCCTGAAGCTTCTTCTGCCGGTCCTCGATATCCGACTGCTGCAGCGCCGGGCCGTCATAGGCGCCGCTGAAGCCCTGCAGGGCGACCTTGATCGGGTTGGGCTGGTTCTGGAAATTGACGGAGGTCAGCGTAATCGCCTGGCCTTTCTTGAACGCGGCGACGAGCTGATCGGTCAGCGGCACTTCCGCCACGCAACGATCAGGAAAGCAGATTACGTAGTCGAGCTTCTGCGCCTTGCCGGTGTCGATCTGCAGGCCGATGCCGGGAGGCACCAGACGACCGGTCGGGACCGTGACCTGGAACACCTTGCGGTTCACCTTGCCCTTCAGTTCGATCAGGCTGACGCCGGTGACCAACTGGCCGTTGCCGGCGGTGGTGATGTTCTGGACATTGCAGATGTCGACGTCTTCCTGCTTGGTACAGGCCTTGAACCAGCCTTGCGGAATCTGCTGTTGCTGCTGTGCGGAAGCAGCGGGAAGTCCTGCGCAGAGAAAGCCGACCACGCCAGCGGCCATGACCGACAGGCGGTACGCGTTGCTGTTCAGGCTCGTCATGTCGTGCACTTCCTCTCAAATGATCCCGGAACCGGCTTCTTCGTGCCGTGTGGTCCAGCTACCTGTTGCCGAAATGAGGCAACAGAATGACTTCGGAGGGCGTGTTACACTGCAAGCGGTGTCGAATCCAGCCCGATGTCAGCAATTGTTGAAAGCACGATTGGCCGGCGCGCAGCTGCGTCATGCTAGGGTGCGCACCGAATCATCAAGCCGACCCATTAAGGAGACGGTCATGGGCCGCGTTCTTGTTTGGCTGATCACCGCGATATCGTTTCTCGCACTTTCGCATCAGCCGGCCGCATCCGAGCCGAAGCACGCCATCGCCATGCAGGGCGAGCCGGCGCTGCCGCCCGACTACACGCATTTCAACTATGTCAATCCCGATGCGCCCAAAGGTGGCAACATCACCTACTGCGTCGTCGGCAGCTTCGACAATCTCAACCCTTTCATCCTCAAAAGCCTGCGCACGACGGCGCGCGGCATGATGGATACGATCTATGGCAATCTGGTCTTCGAGCCGCTGATGCAGCGCAACTACGACGAGCCGTTTAGCCTTTACGGCCTGCTGGCCGAGACCGCCGACATGGATCCCGAGCGCAGGAGCATCGAGTTCCACCTCAACCCGAAGGCCAAATGGTCCGATGGTGAGCCGGTGACGCCGGAAGATGTGCTGTTCAGCTATGACGTCTTTACGGAGAAGGGCCGCCCGCCTTACAGCGACCGCATGGCCAGGGTCGCCAAGCTCGAAAAGACCGGCGACCACAGCGTACGCTTCACCTTCAATGAGAAGGCCGATCGCGAATTCCCGCTGATCATCGCGCTGACGCCGATTATCCCGAAGCACGCATTCGACAAGGAAACCTTCGACAAGACGACGCTGAAGCCGGTGATCGGCAGTGGTCCCTATACGATCGCGCAGGTGCAGCCCGGCCAGCGCATCGTCTTCAAGCGCAACCCGGATTACTGGGGCAAGGATGTCCCGGCCAAGCGCGGTTTCGACAATTACGACCAGATCACCATAGAGTATTTCCTCAACGCCAATGCCAAGCTCGAAGCGTTCAAGAAAGGGCTTTGCGCCATCGACGACGACGGCGATCCGGTAAAGCGCGAGCGCGATCTCGATTTTCCCGCGTTCCACAAGGGCGACGTGGTTGCCGAAACCTTCGACACCGGCATTCCGCCCGTGGTGACCGGTTTCCTGTTCAACACGAGGCTGCAGAAATTCGCCAACCCGGTCGTGCGGCGCGCGCTCGGCATGCTCTACGACTTCGAATGGGCCAACAAGAACCTGTTCGGCGGCAAATACACGCGCACGATGAGCTACTGGCAGAATTCCGAACTCTCCGCGCTCGGCCATCCGGCCGACGACAGGGAGAAGGCGCTTCTGGCGCCCTATCCCGGCCGCGTGCCGGCCGATGTGATGGACGGCTCTTACCGGCCGCCGGTGACTGACGGATCCGGCCAGGATCGCCGCGTGTTGAAGGCAGCTTTCGACCTGCTGAAGAGCGCCGGCTACCACGTGCAGAATGGAACGATGCTCGATCCTGACGACAAACCTTTCGGCTTCGAGATCCTGACCGCCTCGCAGGATGAGGAGCGCCTCGCCGGCATCTACCAACGCACGCTGGAGAAGATCGGCGTCAATGTCACCATTCGCGGCCTCGACGGCGATCAGATCCAGTCGCGCAAGCAGCGCTTCGATTTCGAGGTTCTGGTCGGTTCGAGCGGCTTCAACAATTCGCTGTCGCCCGGCATCGAACAGACCGGGCGTTGGAGTTCGGCCGCGGCCAGGACGGAAGGCTCGTTCAATCTTGCCGGCGTCGCCGATCCGGCGGTGGACGCGACAATCGAAGCGATGCTGCGCGCCCGCACGAAGGAGGATTATGTCGCCGCGGTTCGTGTTCTCGACCGGCTGCTGATATCCGGCAACTACATGGTGCCGATGCAGCACAACACGCAGCAATGGATTGCCTACTGGAACTACCTGGAACATCCGCGAACGACGCCCATATTTGGGTATCAACTGCCGACCTGGTGGCGCAAACCGAACTGAAATTCAGGAGATCGAGATGAGCGAACCGAACGCCGTCACCGTCGATGTGGTGTCCGACGTCGTCTGCCCATGGTGCTTTATCGGTCAGAAGCGGCTGGACAAGGCAATTGCCGCTGTCGGCGATATCGACGTGCATATCCGGTGGCGCCCGTTCCAACTCGATCCGACCATTCCGCCGCAGGGCAAGAATCGCCACGAATACATGCTGGCCAAGTTCGGCAGCGACGTGCGTATCCGCGAGATTCACGACCGCATCGAGCCGCTAGGCGAGGCCGAGGGCATTTCCTTCGCTTTCGACGCCATCAAGGTGGCGGCCAACACGCTCAATGCGCACCGCCTGATCCGCTGGGCCGGTGCTGCCGGCGAAGCCGTGCAGAACAGGCTTGTGCGCCGGCTGTTCCAGCTGAATTTCGAGGAAGGCGCCAACATCGGCGACCATGGCGTGTTGACCGAAGCCGCGCGCGAAGCCGGCATGGACGCGTCCGTGGTCGCCACGCTTTTGCCGACGGAAGCCGACGTCGAGGCGGTTCGCACGGAGATCGCCACCGCGTCGCGCATGGGCATAACAGGCGTGCCGTGTTTTCTGCTCGAAGACAGATACGCGGTCATGGGCGCGCAGGATGCCGATACCCTGGCTGATGCCATTCGTCAGGTGGCGGCTGCCAAGGCGCGTGGCGAATTGGAGAAGGTCGGCTGAGGCCGGCCACCCCTCGCCTTCCCGAAAAAGCCAGCGTTACTTCACCGTCGCCTTGGCCTTGCTGATAAAAAATCCATGTCCGTTCGTGGCCGTGCAGGTCAGTCCCTTGGTTGACGACTGGCACGAGAACGGCCCCGCACTCCAGCTGTTGCCGTAGCCAAGCTTGTCGACGTCGCTGCAGCAACCCTGCTCGCCCGGGTTCTTGATCAGCGTGGCCGGCCCCTTCGGTCCGAGGATGATGGTGATATAGCTCGGTTCGATGCGCGAGCAGCTTAGCTCCGGGCCGCCGTCCCGCGGCTCATAGGTGCCGGTGCCGCCCTTCGGTGTGTAGATGCAGCCGATGTTGCCGGACGGCGTGTTGAACTCGATCTGGCCTTCGGCGCTTGCCGGGATGCCCTGCGAGGCGGCGTGCGCCGGAGGTACCCAGGCAAACAGAGGCAGCCCGGCGAAGAGGGACAGGATTGCGGCCGCGCGTGCAAGCATTGGAAACTTCCTTGTTGGAGAACCGGACATACATGGGTATCGACAACGCCAGGCAAGGTTCAATTCCGAACGATGAATTGTCAAACGCAGTTCCCCCTGGCTCCTCGACAGAAGGGAATGCGCTGCTCAGATGATTCCGGTCACTTCCTGCCTCAGGAAAGGATGGTGATGGCGTGCCCGGCGAGATCACGAACGGCAAGTTTTCGGGTGCTCAGGTCAACCCGCAGTGAGAAAATCGGTCGGTTGCCATGATTTCAAGTTCACAAAACCGTGTGATTGCCTTCCCTAGGGGAAGCTGCCGTGACAGTTGGTCGCTGCAGGTCAATTCCTTGAAATCAATCACTATATCCTGATTTCTGCCGACCGTTGCCGTCGTATTTCAGCATGCACTCTGTTGCCTCACGGCAACGGCTGCCGGGGTAATCCAGTCGGCCGGGTTTTAAATTAATGGAAAATGATCAATTGGTGTTACCATCCGTAACAAAAGAAAAAAGGTTTGGGCGGGATCGTGATTCGGGTCGGTAGACCATCGCAAGAGTCAGTACCGGAAAAAACACCTCGCGATGCCTCAGGGCGATCGCTTCTGACGCCGGTATCGTCGATGCGCAGCTTCTGGGGCCTGATGCGGGCCTACTGGGTTTCTGATCGCTGGAAGGAAGCCTGGACACTGACGCTGGTGATTGCGCTGCTCACGGCGCTGTCCAGCAAGGCCGGTGTCTGGTTCGCCGAGGCCTCCGGCGAACTGGTCAACTCGATCGCCTTCTTCCATGACGCCGCCAACACCACGCCGCTTCGCTCGCTGCTGGTCAATGCCAGCATCCTCGTGCTGCTGGTCTTGCTCAAGGACGCCGGCTTTACCGGCATCCGCAATCTTGTCTCGGCGACATTGCACCGCAAATGGCGCGGCTGGCTCGACAGTCGCTTCAATGAAGCGTTGCTGGATGGCAATCATACCCATTTCCATGCCCAGCATGCGGCAACCGGCAGCGGCGCACCGGCCCCCGACAACATCGACCAGCGCGTACAGGAATCCATCAAGGACATGACCGGCGGCGCCATCGGCCTCGCCATGGGAGTGCTTGGCGTCGCCACTTCGCTCTATTTCGTCGGCCAGAAGCTGCTCGAAAACTCCGTCGAGGTGAAAGGCCTGGAGTTCCTCGGCAACTATGGCAGCGCCGTCCTCGCCTTCCTGGGCGTCGCTACCTACGTGCCGCTGAACACATGGATCGCGGTCAAGCTCGGCAGCCTGCTCGAGCGCCTCAACGTCAGGATGCAGCAGGCGGAAGGCAGCTATCGCGGCGAGCTGACGACGTTCCTGCGCCGCAGCTTCCATGTCGCGGCGTCTCAGGGCGAAGGCGTACAGAGGGCCATGCATGGCCGGCTCTATGTCGATATCGACGGCACCTGGACGCGGCTGAACATCGTCAACACGGTCTACATGTCGTTCGAACTGATCTACAATTTCATCGGCGCCCGCATTGTCGCCTACGGACCTGGCCTGGTGCCGTTCATCCACAACGGCCTCGACCTCAAGGGCTACATAACCGGTTCCGAGCTGGTCAATTCGCTGATCGGCCAGTGTTCTTGGTTCATCCATGTCATGCCCGCCATTGCCACGCTGCGCGCCAACAGCCAGCGTGTCACCGAACTGGCCAACGCGATCGAGAATGTCCAGCATCCGCAGGAATTCTACAGCCAGACCGGCCGCTCCGACTTCCAGTATGCCAGCCAGAACGCGGTTTTCGGCCTGACCATCCAGAAATTGGAGCTGGCGCATCAGGGCGAGGATGCCACGCCGTTCCTTAGCGCCGCCAATCTGCGCTTCAGGCGCGGCGAATGGACCTTCCTGAAAGGCGAATCCGGTTGCGGCAAGACCTCGTTGATCAAGGCGATCAACGGCCTGTGGCCCTATGGCCGCGGCACCATCGTCTTCCCGGAAGGCGTCAAGAGTTTCTTTGCCGCCCAGGAGGTCAAGCTGCAGCCGGTGTCGCTGAAACAGCTGGTCTGCCTGCCCGGCTCCGACCACGACCATAGCGACGCGCAGGTCGCGTCGGCGTTGCACAAGGCCGGGCTTGGCGATTTCATCGAGCACATGGCCGACGAAAACCGCGAAGGCAAAAGCTGGGATCAGGTCCTGTCGGGCGGCCAGAAACAGAAGCTGGTGGTGGCCCGCATCGTGCTGCAACAGCCGGGTCTGCTGTTCCTCGACGAGGCGACCGGAGCGCTCGACCCCGATGGCAAGGTTGCCTTCCACCAGGCCATCAAGGACAACTGCCCCGATGTCACGGTGATCAGCGTCATGCACGAGGCGGTGGCGCCGCGATCGGTCACCGGCAGCGAATTCTATCACAGCATCGTCGCCATCGCCGACGGTGTCGCCACCAAGAAGCCGCTGGTTCCGACCTTGCCCGTCGAGCTCACAACCATTCTCGCACAGCCAAGGCCGGTCGAGGACAAGTGGCTACGCTTCTCGCGCCGGCTGAAGCAGAAATAGCGCCCCAGCGGCTTGAGTTGGCCGCAATGCGGCTGCCGACGATCACAGTCGCGCGATCTCGGCCGCTCGCCGGTATTATCCCTCCTCACCGCGATTGACACGGCAAGGCGCGCTTCTATGTTGCGCCCGCTTGCAGACAGTCAAACGCGAACCCGCAAGCAGAAAGGTCACCGCGCCATGCCTGGCGACAGTCACAGTCGAACGCAACCGCCGTCCGCCTGGACGTGACCTCCAATGGTTCATGTCCTGCCGGACGGCAAGGAGTGAGCCATGAACGAATTTACCACGGTGGCGAGCGACGAGGCCGTCGCCATCGCCCGTATCCTAGCCAATGATCACGTCGCCGACATTGTCGAGGCCCTGAACAGGGAGCCGCGAGAAACCGCGACGGAACTGCTTTGTGAAGTGACGTTCGAGCGGCTGGTCGAGATCTTCGATCAGCCCGAACTCGACGGCGCCTCCGAACTCATGGAGGCGCTGCCGCGCGCCAAGGCGGGCAGGCTGCTTACCGCCATGTCGGTTGACCGCGCCGCCGATATCCTGCGCGAGCTCGACGAGCCGGCCCGTTCCGAGTTGCTCGGCGGGCTTGCGCCGCCCCTGCGTGCCACGCTGCTTGCCATTCTCGGCTATCCTGAAGGCAGCGCCGCATCGATCATGACGACGGAGTTTGTCAGCGTGCCATCGAACTGGACCGTCGGGCGCACGCTAGACTACATCCGCAAGGTCGAGCGGACGCGCGAGACCGTCTACGCGATCTATATCGTCGATCCGCAAACGCAGCTCCTGGTGCGGTCGACCGGCCTGCGCCGGCTGATCACCGGCGAGCCGGACGATTCGATCATGACGGTGGCGCCGGATCGTGCGCCGGTGACGGTCACCCCGCTCACCGATCGCGAAACCCTGGCGCAGACGATCTCCAAATACGATTTGCTGGCCGTCCCGGTCGTCGACCACGGCAAGATCCTCGGCATCGTCACCATCGACGACATCATCGATACGATGATCGAGGAGACGACCGAGGACGCGCACCGTTTCGGCGGCATGGAAGCGCTGGACGAGCCGTACATGAAGATGAGCTTCCTCGCCATGATCAGGAAGCGCGGCGGCTGGCTGTGCGCGCTGTTCATCAGCGAGATGCTGACCGCCAACGCCATGCAGAGCTATGAGGGCGAGTTGGAGAAGGCGATCGTGCTGACGCTGTTCATCCCGCTGATCATGAGCTCGGGCGGCAATTCCGGCTCGCAGGCGACATCGCTCGTCATCCGGGCGCTGGCATTGCGCGAGATCGGTCTTGGCGACTGGTGGCGGGTGGCGTTGCGCGAACTGCCCACCGGCCTCGTGCTCGGCGCCATGCTCGGCGTGGTCGGCATCTGCCGCATCGCGCTCTGGCAATATATGGGCTTCTACGATTACGGCCCGCATTGGCCGCTGATCGCGACCACGGTCGGCGCGGCCCTGGTCGGCATCGTCACCTTCGGCTCATTGTCGGGGTCGATGCTGCCGTTCGCCTTGAAACGCATCGGCTTCGATCCGGCCAGCGCATCGGCCCCGTTCGTCGCCACGTTGGTCGATGTCACCGGGCTGGTGATTTATTTCTCGGTGGCGCTGGTGATCCTGCGCGGCACGCTGCTGTAGCGGCTTCCTGAACTCCGCCGTGACCGTGCCGCGGCGGAGTTCCTCAAGCCCGGGGTTTGCCCGTCAATCCACTCGCTCGCCGCCCTTCACGCGATAGGTCGGCTTGTACATGGTGACCAGCTCTTCCGCCGCGGTCGGATGCACTGCCATCGTGCGGTCGAAATCGTCCTTGGTCAGGCCGGCCTTCAGCGGAATGGCCAGAAGCTGGGCCATCTCGCCGGCGTCCGGCCCCAATATGTGGCCGCCGAGCACTTTCTTCGACGCGCCATCGACCACCAGCTTCATCAGCATCTTCTCGTCGCGCCCGGACAGGGTGTGCCGCATCGGCCGGAATGTGGCGCGGTAGATTTCGATGTCGGGGAACCGTTTGACCGCATCGTCCTCCGACAGGCCGACGGTGCCGATCTCGGGCTGCGAAAACACGGCCGTGGCGATCGTGTCGTGGTCGGGCGCGGTCGGATTTCCCTTGAAGGCGGTTTCGATGAAGCACATCGCCTCATGGATCGCCACCGGAGTCAGTTGCACGCGGTTGGTGACATCGCCGATCGCCCAGATGTTGTCGAAATTGGTGCGCGAGTATTGGTCGACGGCGATCGCACCGGTCTTGGTCATCTCCAGGCCGATGCCTTCCAGCCCCATATTCTCGGTGTTGGGGATGCGGCCGATGGCCAGCATCACCTGGTCGACCGTCAGCACCTCGCCGCTGCTGAGAAGTGCGTCGAGCCGGCCGTCCGGCCGCTTGCGCACCCACTCGGACACCGAATGGCAGAGGATCCTTATTCCCTTCTTTTCCATCGTCTCGTGCAGCATGCGCCGCAGGTCCATGTCGAATCGGCTGAGGATCTCCTTGCCGCGATAGACCAGCGTGGTGTCGACGCCGAGACCGTGGAAGATGTTGGCGAACTCGACCGCGATGTAGCCGCCGCCTTCGATCATGATCGCCTTCGGCAGCTCCTTGAGGTCGAAAGCCTCATTGGAAAAGATGCAATGTTCGTGGCCCGGCAACGCCGGATGCGCAGCCGGGCGGCCACCAGTTGCGATCAGGATCTGGTCTGATGTGACGGTACGGTCTTCGCCGAGAAGATGCACGACATGCGGGTCGACGATCGTGGCGCGCGAATGGAAGGTCTCGCCGCCGGGGCCTTCGACATTCCGCTTGTAGATCGCCTCCAGCCGGCTGATCTCGCGATCCTTGTTGGCGACCAGCGTCTGCCAGTCGAAACTGGCTTGCGGCACCGTCCAGCCATAGCCGGCGGCGTCAGCAAAATGCTCGGGGAATTGCGAGGCATAGACATAGAGTTTTTTCGGCACGCAGCCCCTGATGACGCAGGTGCCGCCGAAACGGTATTCCTCGGCAATACCGACCCGCTTGCCGAGTGCCGCCGCCACGCGAGCCGCGCGCACTCCGCCGGAGCCGCCGCCGATGACGAAAAGATCGTAGTCGTAACCGGCCATGACGGCTCCTCGAGCTTCGGAAATTTGAGAGACAGGTAGGCCGCAAAACGCCAAAAGAAAAGCCCGGACAAGCCGGGCTTTGCTGATGGCCGAAAGGCCGTTTGAAGGTGGGGTCAGTTGTTGTCCGCGGGCGCCGCACCATCGGCGGGTGCGGCATCATCCGCCGGCGCGGCTCCGTCCGCGGGCGCGGCAGGCGCTGCAGGCGCCTTTGCCTTGGCGGCCGCAGCCAATGTCTCGCCGACCTGCTGGGCGAGGTCGCGGCCGACACCGTTCTGCCAGATGTCGGCTGCCTTGACCAGGTCGCGTGTCACCGTCGGGCCGCTATCGAGCAGCTTCTTGCCCGAATCGGAATTGTAGAAGTTGGCGATGTCGGTCAGTTCCTTTTCGGAGAACACTTTTGCGTAGGCGAGTGCTGCTTCCTTCTCGAGGTCGGCGCGGCGCGAAGCAAGCGCCAGAGCCTTCTCGCTGATCGTCTTGCCGATTAGTTCCTGCATGTCCGGATTCTTCTGGATGAGCTGCGATTCAAGCGCGGCGGCTGCTTGCGGCAAGATGTTGTCGAACGGGTCGGTCGCGTGGATCGCGGCTACCGCGGCACGGGCGGCCTTCAGGTGCGATTCCGTCACATCCTGCGAAAACGCTGGCGACGAGAAGGCGAAAACGGCTGAGGCCGCCAGAAGGATGGAAAGGCTGCGAACCCGGTTATGCAACATCATGATCGATAGAACTCCCTGGTTTTCGGGCGGCATGGACAGTTTCGATACCGTCGCCGCCGGCGATGATGGCCGCTGACGCCAGCCCGATGAAAAGACCGTGCTCGACCACGCCCGGAATGGCGTGGAGAGCATTCGAAAGCGCTCTTGTATCCGGAATGCGGCCAAAAGATGCATCGAGGATAAAATGGCCGCCGTCTGTAACAAAAGCCTGCTCCCCCGTCATCCTCAATGTGACCGGACCGGAAAGACCGAGCTTTTCAGCCGCGGCGCCGATCGCGATTTCGGTTGCGCGCAGGCCGAACGGATTGACTTCGATCGGCAAGGGAAAACGGCCGAGTGTGGCGACCATCTTCGAGCGATCGGCAATGACGATCATGCGCTGCGATGCCGCGGCGACGATCTTCTCGCGCAGCAGCGCACCGCCACCGCCCTTGATCAAGGTCAGTTCCGGGTCGACCTCGTCGGCGCCGTCGACGGTGAGATCGAGTTCGGGCGTTTCCTCCAGTGTCGACAGCGGCACGCCAAGCTCGCGGCAAAGCAAGGCGGTGCGCTCCGAAGTCGGCACGCCGATGACGGTCATGCCGCCGGCGACTTTGTCGGCGAGCAGCCGCACGAACTCTTCGGCCGTGGTGCCGGTGCCGATGCCGAGCCGCATGCCGTCGCTAACATGGGCGAGTGCCGCCCGTGCGGCTTCGACCTTCAATTGCCTTGCATCCATGTCGCTTGCTGCCCCGGAACCCTGACGTTTGGGGGCTCGTAGCATCTTTGCCGGTCCGGTCAAAGCCCTGGCCGCTGCGTGCCCCGATGATGTGCAGCATCGCATTCGATGTTGTTCATGCGCGGTCAGCGGGCGACGCACGGGCGATGGATATTAGGAATTATTTCCTGCAGCGCTTGACCCGGTGACGGCAGCTGTGCTACATATTTGCCTATGGTGCTGATTTGCGCCAACAACCCGCCGCCGTGGCGGGTTTTCCGTTTCTGGCGGCTCGCCGCGAAATGCTCCGCCCGATATCTCCCTGACCAAGCTGGCCCCGTGCGCTTGCCCCGTGCGCTTGCCCAGTGAGCTTGCCCAGTGAGCTTGCCTTGACGCGCCGCAGCCGCTATCGCCTGCCCATTGCATGAACTTGGCCCAGGACAGACCATGACCCGCCCGATCATCGTGTTCGACCTTGACGGTACGCTGATCGATACGGCGCCGGACCTGCTCGACAGCCTGAACCACAGCCTTGCCGCCAGCCAGATCGCGGCGGTCGACGAGGCCGGCTTCAGGCGCTTTGTCGGCCACGGCGGCCGCGTGATGATCGAGCGGGCGCACGCCGCCCAGCGGCGATCGCTTGATGTCGAGGAGCACGACCGGCTGCTCAAGCTTTTCCTCGATCACTACACCCTCAACATCCCCGGTAAATCACGGCCCTACCCCGGCGTCGTCGAAGCCATCGCGCGCTTCGAGGCCGCCGGCTATATCCTGGCCATCTGCACCAACAAATACGAAGCCAACTCGCTGGCGCTGATCGAGGCGCTCGGCATGACCAGGCATTTCGCTGCCATCGCCGGACAGGACACCTTCGCCTTCCGCAAACCCGACCCGCGCCACCTCACCGAGACCATCAAGCTGGCAGGCGGCGACCCGCATCGCGCGCTCATGGTCGGCGATTCGCAAACCGACATCGACACCGCAAAAGCGGCCGGCATTCCTGTGGTTGCAGTCGATTTCGGCTACACCGACCGCCACGTGCGCGAATTCGAACCGTCGGCTGTGATCTCGCATTTCGACGCCCTGACACTCGATCTGGCGCAAAAGCTGATCGCCGCTGCCGGACAGTGACCGGAAAGCGGCCGGCGTCGGTCGGAGACAGGGCTGAAAGGACAGCAAATCCGTTCCTTGTCAGAACGCCGGACACCGCCTTGACTTCACCCGCCGGCCTCCCTTATATCGCGGCTCGCTTGGCCTTCGGGCAACGAGCGGGCGATTAGCTCAGCGGGAGAGCACACCCTTCACACGGGTGGGGTCGCAGGTTCAATCCCTGCATCGCCCACCATTTTTCCTTACTGAAATTGCTGTCAACAAAAGCGAGCCGTCCACACCGTCACCGCAAGGCTGTGCCCGCAAGGCCGTCGCTGAAGATGATCGGAGCGGCAACCACCTGCATCCGCCTCAATCCGTCGGGCCGACGATTGCCGCCACCTCTTCGTCGGACAATGGCGGCCCCAGTACATCGAGCCCAAGTTCCCGCGCAACGGCGCCGAGACCGTCATGGTCGTCGGTCGTGAGCTGGCGTTCCTCGACCATCGAAAAGAACCGTTCGAACCCCCCTGGCACCACGCTGATAGTGAGATGCACGGCATCGGGCCCAAAGCCGCGCCAGGTATGCGGAATGGATTTCGGCAGTAGAACCGTGTCTCCGGCGGCCAAAGAGAAAGTCCGTTCCGGGGTCCACACCGCAATCCTGCCGTCCAGCACTTCAATGAATTCGTCTTCCCGATGATGCAGATGCTTGGCGGGACCGAACCCGGGCGGCGCCCGATAGTCGAAGATTGAATAAGTGCCTCCCGAGCCGCTGGCTCGGACGTGACAGCGCTCGCCGAACGGGCTGATCGAAACGTCAGCGCATTGAACGGCGCGATCGAAACTCAATTCACCTGGAGTACTGATATTCAACTGCATTGATGCCTCCATGGAATGTCCACCGGGACGGCACGAAGACGCGGTCGGCCAACAACAAAGCGTCGTCTTCCGAGCAGCAACTATGCACATCCATTGTGTCATCTGTGTGGATGCTCTTCGATCACGGTGTTAGCGGCCTCCAATTTGCCATTGCGGCGCAATGCGTGACGGTTTCGACAGAAACTCAAGCGCTCTCCCCGGAATTTGTTCGGCGTGATGGAAGCACGGGCCGGTGCGTTGCCAGGTTTTCCACTGCCAGCTGTCCGCAAGGACTACGACGGGCAATCCGGGATGAAGTAAAGTGCCATCTATATTTCTAAAATGTCACTGTTTGCAAAGCACCTGCGCAGTTTCGGACCACCAGTTGGGCAGCTGTTAATCGGCAGGCTGGATCGTCATTTATTCCCGCCGGGGAACAAACCAAGGCACCAGCGAGTTTCCTTCCGTCGCAACCTTTGAGGGAAAGCCATGTCCAGACTTCTGCTGGCGACCAGCGTCGCCGTTCTTCTTGCCGGCGGGCCGGCCTTTGCTGCGGACGATACGCCGCTGCCGCCACCCAATGCCAAGAAATTGTCGGAGATCCTCGCCAAGGTCGAAAAGCGCGACGGCTTTCTCTATGTGAAGGAGGTCGACTGGGACAGCGGCGCCTACACCGTCACCTACTACACGGCGGACAAGGCGAAGGTGGAGATCAACTACGATCCGGTAACGGCCGAGCCGAAGTAAGGGCTGTCGTCGAAGGCCGTTCGGACGCGAATTCATTGGCCGTTCCCATCGGCCTTTCCGGGTCTGGCGCCGCCCCTCACCCGCCTGCCGGCATCCTTTCCCCGTATAGTGACGGAGAGAGGGACGCTCGCCGCCGATTGCACCAATCACCAACGTTGCAAGGATGGTACCGGCATTGCGGCCAGCCCTTTCGCGCCGCACTAAATGTCCGATAGGACAATGAGGGGCGGCGCCGGCTTCGACAATTGACATCCACCACGAGTTGGAAACGGTTGCTCGTCTGAGGCGATTGCCCTGCCTGCCCTTGCGCCAGATCGTCTTTGATGGCTGACTATGGCGGTTGACTGCGCCGCGTTGGGGATGGGCATGGCGACGGCGAAGCACATGATGAAGCGCATATTGATGATGCTGGCCGGCTATCTCGTGGCGGTGCTGGTCGGCCTGATCTCAATCGCGGCGATCTATGCCGTGCTCAGTTCCTTGCCCAACTCGCCAAACTATTTCGACGTCATGGGCGTCTCGCCGATAGCGGTTCTGGTGGTGCCGCCGCTCGGCATGTTCGTTTATTTCCTGACGATTGTGGTGACCGCGCTACAGACGCTGATCTTCGCGCTGATCGCCGAGTTCTTCTCGCTGCGCAATGTCCTGCTGCACATGGTTTTCGGCGCCGGTGCCGCGGTCGCCGGCTTCGCCCTGATCTGGCCAAGCGTACCGGAGGACATGGATCCGCAACGCTGGGTCGACATCGGCATCATCGCCGCCGCAGGCCTTGTCGCCGGGCTGCTCTATTGGCTGATCGCCGGGCGGGACGCCGGCTTCCGGCGACCGCTGCTGGAGCGCTAAAAACTAACTCGACGGTGAGCGCACCGCCTCGGTGGCGTCCAGGGCCTGCTTCAGCCGCGAGTCGCGGTCATAGACGTCGTCGAAATATTCGACCTTGCCGGACAGGTCAGGCCATGCGGTGAAATAGGCGACATAGACCGGGATATTGCGGGTCACGTTTTCGGTCGCGTGGCCGTGCTTCAACTTCTCGGCGATATAGTCCACCGACGTGCCGAGCACCGCCGCCGCCATGCCACGCGGGTCCTGCAACCGCACACAGCCATGGCTGAGCGCGCGCATGTCACGCTCGAAGAAGGATTTCTGCGGCGTGTCGTGCATGTAGATGGCGTGCTTGTTGGGGAACAGGATCTTCAGTTCGCCCAGCGCATTGGCCTCGCTCGGCTGCTGGCGCACGCTGTAGGGGATGTTCGCGCCATAGGCGCCCCAGTCGACCGCTGACGAAGGAATACGATTGCCTTGCGAATCCGTCACTTCGTAGCCGGCCCGGTCGAGGTAGCCGGGATCGTTGCGCAACCTGGGCAGCATTTCGTTGACGATGATCGACTGCGGCACCCCCCAATAGGGATGGAAGTCGACCTGCTTGATCTGGTCGTAGAAGAAGGCGGTCTGGTTGGTGGTCCGGCCGACGACCACGCGCGTCTTCAGCTTTTCCTCGCCATTGTCGATATAGCTCGCCGTGAAGGCCGGCTGGTTGATGAAGACACGCGGGCTGCCGAGATCGGAAGGCAGCCAGCGCAGTTCCTCCAGCGCCACTTCCACCTTCAGCAGCTTGTCGGCCTTGGATGTCCCCGCCAGCGACGCAACGGTGCGCGGGCCGATGACACCATCGCCCTTCATGCCGGCCTTTTGCTGCACGGCCTTGATGATTGGAACGAGTTCCGGGTCATAGACTTCGCTGGTGGCCAGCCTGGACAGGATCTCGCCATAGGCGCCGCCCGTCTCGTCATCGAGATTGCGCGCGATCAAAGTCAGCAGCTTCGGCAGTTCGGGGCTGGTTTCGCCCGGCTTCAGCAACAGCTTGGGGTCGACGACGATGTCGTTTTCCGCACTTGCCTGCAGGGATTCCAGTTCGACGCGCAGCGCCTGGTATTCAGCATTCTGCGGATGCCGCGATTCGAGATAGGTGCGCACTTCCTGGGTATGCGCCAACGTTTTCAGCACGCCTTGCAAGTCGAGGGGCTTGGCCGGGAAATCATAGTAGCCGGTCATGCGGTTGGGCTCGACGCGGCCGTTCTGGGCGTCATGAGCATAGCGAAGCACGCGCGCCGACAGCGCCATCTCGAAACGGACGAGTTCTTTCAATTGGGCATTGGGGTCGGCCGTCGACGCAGCTACGGCGGGCACTTCGACCGTATAGTCGGCCGGCGTGAGGCCGTAGCTTGAAGCTTCGCCAAGCACCCGAACAGCATCCTGTGCTCGGCTGTTGAGGCTGGTCCCTGTTACCCAGATGAAATCCGGATTGGCCGAGTAATAGGCGATCAGCGCCTTGGCGATATCGGGCTCGGCATAAAGTTCGTAATCACCCAAGCTGGCAACGGCATCGCGAAACGCTGCAACGGTCACTGACGGCACGAAAGCCGCATCCTGCGGCACCGCCGGCCCTGGCTTCGCCGCCAGCGCCGAGAAGTCGACGCGGACCAGCCGATCGGCCTTGTAGGTGTAATAGGACGGGCCGCTGATTCTCACGCTGCCACCGCCGCCCGGCACTTTCGGCTTGTTTTTCGGCGGCGGCGGAAACTCGCCTTGCGGCGCGTGCTTGACGCCGCCGCCGAAAAGCATGTCGAACAGCCCCTGCGCGCCTGCTTGCGGGATACCGAAAGCGAGCGTTGCCGTGATCGCCATCAGCGGCACCGCAGCTGCCTTGTTTCCGAGGAATTTCATGGATCACCCGCTCCGGCCGCAACCGGTTCCCGTTCCGCACGCTAGATCGTCTCGCTCACCGCATGGCGGATGTAAGGCGCGACTATGCTGATTCATACCGATTTCGTTAAGCTTTCATAAATTTTGGAACGTCTGTTGCAGAACGGTTTCACAACATCGTGACGGCTGGAGCGGGGTGTTTGCGTCCAGCCGGGAAATCCATTGCAGATCAGGCGTTGGCGCCGCCATCGATGGTCAGCGCGGCGCCGGTGACGAATCGGCCTTCCGGGCCCGCCAGCCAGGCAACCATGCCGGCGATGTCGTCGGCCCTGCCGAATCGCGGCGTCGCCATCTTCTGGCGCTGGTGCTCGGCATGCGGACCATCGGCCGGGTTCATGTCGGTGTCGGTCGAACCGGGATGAACGACATTGGCGGTGATGCCACGTGGACCGAGGTCGCGCGCCAGCGCCTTTGTCAGGCCGACAAGGGCCGCCTTGCTGGCCGAATAGGCTGTGAGGCTGCTGTCGGTCGCCCGCTCGGCAAGGTTGCTGCCGATCGAGATGATGCTGCCGCCCTCGCCCATATGCGTGGCTGCTGCCTTGGAAGCGATGAACGGTGCCCTGAGATTGACCTCCATGGTTTCATCGAAATCGGCGAGTGACAGCGTATCGATCGGTGCGGCGCGCCAGATGCCGGCGCTGTTGACCAGAATGTCCAGCCGACCGAATGCGGTCACGGCGTCATCGACGGCCTTGTCTATCGCCGCGGCATCGCGGTTGTCGGCCTTGATCGCGATGGCGCGGCCACCCTTGGCCTCTATATCGGCGACAACAGCACGGGCCTGCTCTTCACCATGCACATAGGTCAGCGCGACACTGGCGCCGTCGGCCGCGAGCCGTCGCGCAATCGCCGCACCGATGCCGCGGCTGCCGCCGGTGACGAGCGCGGCCTTGCCGTTCAACTTGCTGGATGACATCGACTTTCTCCGTTTTGTAATGATCGGCACATAAATATCTGTCAGCCTTGCCCAGCCACGTCAACTGAATTATGTATCGATCGTCACAGAAACGAGCACCATGTCGGAACGAGGCCGCCCCCGCACCTTCGATCGAACCGCAGCCCTACGCTGTGCGATGGAGGTTTTTTGGACCCGTGGTTACGAAGCCGCATCGATGAGCGACCTGACCGCCGCCATGGGCATCAATTCGCCCAGCCTCTACGCAGCCTTCGGCAGCAAGGAGGCGCTGTTCCTGGAGGCAACGGACCTTTATTCGCGTACGGAGGGAGCCGATATCTGGCTGGCACTGGAGAAAGCACCGACCGCGCGGCTGGCGATCGAACAATTCCTGTGCCTGACGGCGAAAGCCTATGCGCAGACCGATCGCCCGCAGGGTTGCCTGATCGCGCTCGGCGCGCTGCATAAGGACTCCAGCCGCGGCGCCATCTGCGACGATCTGCGCCGTCGCCGCGCCGAAAACCACATCGCCCTGCAGAAGCGTCTCGAGCGCGGCGTTGCCGAAGGTGAACTGCCGGCGGATTTCAACTGCGGCGCCGCCGCGACTTTCTTCGCCACGGTTCAGCACGGCATGTCGATCCAGGCCCGCGACGGCGCCTCGCACGATGCCTTGCTGGCAACGGTGGCCGGGGCCATGGCGGCCTGGAAGACAATGGCCGCAACCGATGCGGCGTGACAAACGCCGGCTGGTGTGCTCGAAATTCGCCAGCAAGCCGGAGGGATGAAGGCGTGAAGAAGGGTTATCGCGAACTGCTGGACGAGGCGAACGCCGAGATCGAGGTGGTTTCGCCCGAGGAAGCAGCCGGGCTGCTCGACGATGAAGACACCATCTTCGTCGATCTGCGCGATCCGCGCGAAGTGGAGCGCGACGGCCGGATTCCCGGCGCCAAACATGTCACGCGCGGCATGCTGGAATTCTGGATCGACCCCGAAAGCCCCTACCACAAGCCGTTCTTCGCCTCGGGAAAGAGCTTCGTCTTCTTCTGCGCAGGCGGCTGGCGCTCGGCGCTGGCCACCAAGACGGCGCAGGACATGGGGCTTGCGCCGGTAAAGCATATCCTTGGCGGCTACACCGCCTGGAAGGCGGCCGGACTGCCGGTCGAACCCGGCGAGAAGAAGAAATAATTTCGATCGCCGGTCAATGCAGCAGCGACGGCTCGCGATGCGCCACGAAGCCGACCGCGCGTTCGATCACACCCTTGTCCGCAAGAATGCGGCGATGGCCGAGCCCGTCTGCCCAGTAGAGCCGCACATGACCGCCGGCGCCGGCATAGCGCCTTGCGTGATCGGCCGAAACCTCACGGTCGTCCGGTGCGTGGATGACCAGGGTCGGGACCGGCGCCTGGGCGAGCTGACGGTCGCCGGTGAATTCGTGCAACGGCCGACCGGAAAGATGTTGGACACGATCCGCCATTGCGGCTTGCGAGCGCGGACCGACATTGAGCATGCGGCTGAAGTCGGCGAAGATCGCCGGCAGGGAACTTGGCGCCGCGATCAGCACCAGACGTCCGGCCGCCAGCGGCGGGATGTTCTTGACCGAACCGGCGACGGCATTGGCGGCGACGGCACCGCCGAAGGAGTGACCGACCGCTGCCACGAACGGGCCGAACCACTCACCGGCAACCCGCACCGCATCAACGGCATTGACCATGTTCAGCCGCCTGCCCTGCGACTGGCCGTGGCCCGGCAGATCAATGGAAACCACCCTGTAACCGGCGGCGCGATAGCCTTCGATCAACGCGCGCATATATTCGGTGCGCGAGCGCCAGCCATGCACGACAAGCACCGTGCCAACGGCTGCCCCGCCCGGCTCCGGCCGGAACTCGTGCACCATGACGCAGCCGGTCGCGGTCTTGAGCCGGTGATGGCGCGCCTCGGTCATGAACTCGGCAGCGCGATCGACTGCGCGCCGTTCGCCGTCGCTGAGCGCCTTGACGTTCGGTGTGCGGCAGAACAATTCGAACGCCGCGCGCCCGATCAGGCGCGGAGCGACACGCTCGGCCGCACCAAACACGCCCCGGATGACCTTCAGCCCGAATGATGCCATAGTGAGAATCCATCCATACGTTCAAGCATGAACATAATAGTTCAAAGATGAACAATAAACAAGAGCTACCTTGGGACAACCCGCGCTTTCGCAACTGGGTCGCGGTGGCGCGCGCCTGCCATGTGCTTGAGCGCACGCTGGCGGTGAAGCTGGGGCCGCTCGACCTGAAGCCGGCGCAGCTCGATGTGCTGATGAACCTCTACCGCCATCCCGGCATGTCGCAGCACGACCTTGCCCGCAAGCTGCTCGTCGGTCGCTCGAACATCACCATGCTTCTGCCGCAGCTGGAGGCGCGTGGCCTGCTGCGCCGCGAAGGCGACGACAAGGACAAGCGCATCCTGCGGCTCGCGCTCACCGAGGCCGGCGAGGCGCTGCTGATGCAGGCGCTGAAAGTGCACATGGCGCTGATCGAGAAGGCGATGAGCCAGTCGACGCCGGAACAATGCGACATGATCGGCGAGCAGATGCGCAAGATTTATGAGGTGCTGAAGGAGGCGTGACCGCCCTCTCAGCCCAAACTTACCACATCGTCTTCTTCGCCCGCTCCGGCCATTCCTTGTCGTAGGTGTCGCCATCGATGTTCTTGCGGCTGGTGATTTCCAGGATCTGTCCGGGCGACGGCAACGACTTCGGGTCGACATGCCTCGCCGGATTCCAGAGTTCGGAGCGGACGATGGCGCGGGCGCATTGGAAGTAGACCGAATCGATGTCGACAACGGTTACCGATCGCGCCGCCTTGCCTTCAACCGTGAACGACGCGCATAGCGTTGTATCCGTGGTGATATGAGCGCGACCATTGACGCGCAACGTCGTGCCGGAGCCCGGCACCAGGAACAGCAGGCCGACGCGCGGGTCGCGGATGATGTTTCGAAGCGAATCGGCGCGGTTGTTGCCGCGACGGTCCGGCATTATCAGGGTTTTCGGATCGTGGATGCGCACGAAGCCGGCGAGATCGCCGCGCGGCGAGCAGTCAAGCCCCTCCGGCCCGCTCGTCGCCAGCGCGACGAACGGCGAGGACTCGATGAAAGCGGCGTATTCTGGAATGACACGGTCGAGTTCCTTGACCAGGGAGGCCTCGCCCGGAACGCCATAGAGCGCCTCGAGCTGCTCGACTGTGGTGATGACGGACATCGTTTTCGTCTCCAAAACCTTCGTCGGCGCTACTCCACTTCGATGACGCCTTGACGACAACGACAGGAGCATGGTTCCAAAAAGTGTGAGGGGTTTTCGGACGACATTATGCTCTATCTCGTCGCCTCTAGCGGTCCCGGCTCAAGCCCTTTTCCGCAAGCTCTGCCAGATAGGCGTCCCAGCGTGCATCCTTCTCGTGGCCGAGCGTGTGCAGGTAGTTCCAGGTAAAGATACCGGTGTCGTGGAAATCGTCGAAGGTGATGCGCACGGCGTAGTTGCCGACCGGCTCGATCTTGAGGATCTTGACATTGCGCTTGCCGGGAACCGTCACACGCTGTTCGGGCGAGTGGCCCTGCACCTCGGCCGATGGCGAGGCGACGCGCAACAACTCCGCCGGCAGTTCGAACGGCCTATGATCGGGAAAGGTGACGGACAGCACTTTGCGGTCCTTCGAAACCCGGAGTTCTTTCGGTGCGGTCATGCTGTTCGATCCGTATTATCCATCCTTCCCTACGCCGCTTCGTCAAACGGGAAAAGGCTGTTTGATGCCGACCGACATGCTATGTCGGCGCAGGGATGTTGCGAAAGATCAACAACCGCTATCTTGAATGACAGGCTGGATCGTATCACATAGCGGTATATAACGATGCCGCTCACGGCCACGGGAAGCGCTCGAAGCATGGACATGATCGACCCATTCGGTCGCACGATCAGCTATCTCAGGGTGTCGGTTACCGACCGCTGCGATTTCCGCTGCACCTATTGCATGGCCGAGGACATGGCCTTCCTGCCGAAGAAGGACCTGCTGTCGCTGGAAGAACTCGACCGGCTGTGCAGCGTCTTCATCGAAAAGGGCGTCAGGAGATTGCGGCTCACTGGCGGTGAGCCGCTGGTGCGCAAGAACATCATGCATCTGGTGCGCCAGTTGTCGCGGCATCTCGAAAGCGGCGCGCTGGAAGAACTGACGCTGACCACCAATGGCTCGCAACTTTCGCGCTTTGCCGCCGAACTCGCTGATTGCGGCGTCAAGCGCATCAATGTGTCGCTGGACACACTCGACGCCGACAAGTTCCACAAGATCACCCGCTGGGGCCACCTCGACAAGGTCATGCAAGGCATCGATGCCGCGCAGGCGGCCGGGCTGAAGGTCAAGCTCAACGCGGTGGCGCTGAAGGATTTCAACGACGCCGAGTTGCCCGAGATGATGCGCTGGGCGCATGGCCGTGGCATGGATTTGACGGTCATCGAGACCATGCCGATGGGCGAGATCGACGCCGACCGCACCGATCAGTATTTACCGCTGTCGCTGCTGCGCGCGTCGCTGGAACGCCAGTTCACGCTGACCGACATTCCCTTCAAGACCGGCGGGCCGGCTCGTTACGTCCATGTCGCCGAAACCGGCGGACGCCTCGGCTTCATCACGCCGATGACGCATAATTTCTGCGAGAGTTGCAACCGCGTCCGGCTGACCTGCACCGGCACGCTCTATATGTGCCTCGGCCAGGAGGACGCCGCCGACCTGCGCGCGCCCTTGCGGGCCTCCGAAGGCAACGAACTGGTCGCCGAGGCCATCGACGAAGCGATCGGCCGCAAGCCGAAAGGCCATGATTTCATCATCGACCGCCGCACCAGCCGCCCATCGGTGTCACGCCATATGAGCGTCACCGGCGGCTGATCTTTTCGTGAAATTCAGGCAAGATCGCTTCCGAGGTCATTTGCTTCGAGGCGCGACATGCAACGGCGTTATTTATTCCCGGCGTTTGTCATGGCAGGTGCGGCGGCCCGTGCGGTAGCCGCACCGTCCCCCAATGTGAAACAGCGCTTACGCACCCTCTGCACCTTACCCCACGAGATTTTAAACCATCGCCAGCCCGAGCCGGACAATGGCGACGGACAGGTATGGCTGAGCACGGATGGCGCCAGCCTGATCTGCTCGGGCATCCGCAACATCGACGATGAGACGCCGAAGGGTTTTGTGGCTGCCGAGAAGGCCAGCGATGAAGCCGGCTACAAGGTCACCTACAGCAAGTCCGGCAAGGACTGGGCGGTGCTGTCTGGGATGAAGGACGGAAAGATCTTTTACGAGCGGCGCCTGTTCGGCAGGGATGGCATCATCCGCACGGTCTGGATCGACTACCCGCCGGCCCTCAAGTCGAAATACGACTCGCTGGTGGGTGCCATCGCCGGCAGTCTCAAGGGGCCATGAGCGTTTCGTGACCGTGAGCATTTCGGCCACACCGCGAACAAATCTTTACCCGCGAATGCTCTGCTGATTTACCGATGGTCCGTTCCGGCCTAGCCTTCCGCTTGGGACGGTTTCATCCAACAGGGGGAATAGACCATGGGCAAACTCCTTCTCTCTCTTGCATTGCTTGGCCTCGCTTCCGTGCCAGCGGCCGCCCAGTCGATCGGCGGCACCTATACGGTCGCCGGCACCAACTTCGACGGCTCGGCCTATGGCGGCGAGGCAACCATCGCGCTGACCAGCGGAACGACCTGCACGATCCACTGGGAGACGGGCGGCTCGTCTTCCGACGGCATCTGCATGCGCAACGATGACGCCTTCTCCGCCGGCTATGTCATGGACAAGGATATCGGCCTTGTCGTCTACAAGGTGATGGACGACGGCTCCCTGCACGGCCTGTGGACGATCGCCGGCAAGGAAGGCGATGGCACCGAGGTGCTGACGCCGAAGAAGTAAGTTCTGCCGCCATTGCAGGCGATCTCCAGGGCCACAAACGAGGCTGTGGCCCAGCCCTTTGTTATTGCTGTTTCATGCCCGGCTGTTACAGGCTTGCTGCAAAACAGAACCGGTAGTCGTCTTGCCCCTGTCTCCAAATCTTCGCGGCGCGTTGTTCATGGTGGTGGCGATGGCCGGCTTCACCCTCAACGACGCCATCACCAAATACTCGTCGCAATCGATGAACATGGCGCAAGTCATGTTGATCCGCGGTGCGTTCGCTTCGCTCTTCGTCGGCTTGCTCGCCTGGCAGCGCGGCGCGCTTGCCCGCCCCGGGTCGATGCTGCAGCCGCTGGTGGCCATGCGCGTGATCAGCGAAGCCGGCGCAACGGTGAGTTTTCTCGTCGCCCTCGCCCATTTGCCGATCGCCAATGTTTCGGCGGTGCTACAGGCGCTGCCGCTGGCGGTGACGATGGGCGCGGCACTCGTCTTCGGCGAGGCTGTCGGCTGGCGGCGCTGGCTGGCCATCGCCGTCGGATTTGGTGGCGTGCTGATCATCGTGCGGCCTGGCTTCGAAGGCTTCAGCATCTACTCGCTGTCGGCACTGGCCAGCGTCGCTTGTTGTGCGGTGCGCGATCTCAGCACCAAGCGGATTCCCAAGGCTATTCCCACCCTGCTGGTGTCGACGGCGACCGCGCTTGCCATGACTGTCGTCGGCGCGGCGCTGTTGTTGCCGATGGGGGGCTGGACACCGATGGCGGGCAACAGCACCGCCCTGTTGGCCCTGGCCGCCGTGCTGGTGCTCATCGGTTACCAGTTCATCATCATGGCGATGCGCTCGGGCGACATCTCCTTCATCGCGCCGTTCCGCTATACGGCCCTGATCTGGTCGATCCTGCTTGGCCTGTTCATCTTCGCCGATATTCCAGATCTGCCGATGATCATCGGCGCCACCATCATCATCGGCTCCGGCCTCTACGCGCTTTACCGCGAACGAGTGGTCGGCAGGCGAAAGATCGTCGCCGAAAGCACCGGACCGGCAATGGTTCCCGACGGAATCTAGCCAAGCCATTTGAAGGTTCTTGTGATTTTCGGCGGCAGGCGTACAGGCTCGATGGCATGAAGCGAGATGTTGCGGGGATCATTCTGGCCGGCGGCCGTTCGAGACGGATGGGCGGTGGCGACAAGACCCTGTTGCCGCTTGGCAGCGGTTGTGTACTCGACCAGGTCATCTCGCGCTTTGGCCCGCAGATCGGCCCTCTCGCGCTTAGCGCCAACGGCGATCCGGCGCGGTTCTCGCGCCTTGGACTGCCGGTGCTTGCCGACACGGTGACCGGCTTTGCCGGGCCGCTTGCCGGAATCCTGACTGGCCTCGAATGGGCCGCGGCCAACACGGCTTGCAAGGCGATCGTCACCGCTGCCGGCGACACGCCCTTCCTGCCGCTGGATCTTGTCGATCGACTGGCGGCCGCCGCCGATCAAAGTCCAGCTTCGATTGTCGTCGCTTGCTCGGGCGGCAAGCGGCACCCGACCTTCGCGCTCTGGCCGACGGACTGTCGCGACGCCCTGCGGCACTTTCTGGTCGATGAAGATATCAGGCGGGTTTCGGCTTTCATCGACCGGCACGGCTTCGTCGAGGTGGAATTCCCGCTTCTTCAGTCGGCGGGCCACCCGGTCGACCCTTTCTTCAACATCAACCAGCCTGATGATCTTGTCGCTGCCGAAGGTCTGTTGCAGCATGAAATCATGAACAGACGCGTCTTCGGCATCACCGGTTGGAAAAACTCCGGCAAGACGACATTGACGGAAAAACTGGTCGCCGAACTTGTTCGGCGCGGCTGGAAAGTGTCGACGGTGAAACACGCGCACCACGATTTCGACATCGACAAGCCGGGTGCCGACAGCTACCGCCATAGGCAGGCGGGCGCCACGGAAGTCGCGATCGTGTCGGGAACCCGCTGGGCGCTGATGCACGAACTGCGTGGTGAGGATGAGCCGACGCTGGAGGTGATTCTATCACGGCTCGCGCCTTGCGACCTGGTGCTGGTCGAGGGCTACAAGCGCGAGGCCCACCGCAAGATCGAAACCCGCCGGCTGGACGCGAAAGACCGCACGCCACTATCGGCAAGTGATCCCAACATCGTCGCCGTCGCCGCCGATTTTGCGGCTGAAGGCGGTCCCCTGCCGGTGTTCGATCTCGACGATGCAAAGTCGATAGCCGACTTCATTGAGCGCACCACTGGGCTCGTTGCTTGAGCGCTGACGCAGCGGCAGAATAGCCTTCCCCGTTTTTGCGGTTTTGCAGTTGCTTTTTTCTCGGAAAGAGTGGGAGTATCGCGCCAGCGGGCGGCCAAAAGCACCGCCCCACAGAGCCGTTTGGAACGACGGCCGGGACCATAAAGAGAGGATTATCATGCGTATTGCACTGCGTATCGCGCTCGCCGCTTCGGCCGCGCTGTTGACGCTCGGCGTAGCCCAGGCCCAGGAAAAGACCCTGAGGATCGGCACCGAAGGCGCCTACCCGCCATTCAACAACCTCACCGCCGATGGCCAACTCGTCGGCTTCGACATCGACATCGCCAAGGCGCTTTGTGATGAAATGAAGGTCAAGTGCACCTTCGTCGCCCAGGATTGGGACGGCATCATTCCCGCTCTTCAGGCAGGCAAGTTCGACGCTATCGTCGCCTCGATGTCGATCACTCCAGAGCGGATGGAGAAGGTCGACTTCTCGCACAAATACTACAACACGCCGTCGGCGATCGCCGTGCCGAAGGACAGCACGCTGAAAGGCGTGACCAAGGAAGATCTCGCCGGCAAGACCATCGGCGTGGCCACCACCACCACGCATTTCAACTATGCCTCGAAGACCTACACCGACAGCACCGTCAAGGGCTATCCGAGCAGCCCCGAGGAGCAGGCAGATCTTGCCAATGGTCGTCTCGACGCAATCGAGGACGATATCGTCGTGCTGCAGCAGTGGCTGGATTCGCCCGACGGCGCATGCTGCAAGATCCTCGGCCAGCCGTCGCCGCAACCAGTCGAGATCTTCGGGCCAGGCGCCGGCATTGCCGTGCGCAAGGGCGAGACCGACCTGGTCAACAAGCTCAACACGGCCATCGACGCCATCCGCGCCAATGGAAAATACAAGGAAATCAACGACAAGTACTTTAAGTTCGACGTCTACGGCGCCGAGTCCTGATAAACTAGGGTGAAGACGGCGGGGAACTTCTTCGCCGTCTTTCTATTCGTTCGGGAACGCCGTGGAGATAAGACCTGTCGATGCCAGCCCAGAGCATATGGACACTTCTCAGTTGGGGACCCGATGGCTGGCTTGACGATATCGCCTATGGCGCACTGATCACCGTTGCGCTTGCCCTTGCCACGTTGCCAATCGGATTGACGATCGGCTTTTTCATTGCTCTTGCCAAGCAGTCCGAAGAACCATCGCTGCGCCTTGCCGCCAACATCTACACCACGGTCTTTCGCGGCCTGCCGGAACTGGTGACGCTTTTCCTGTTCTTCTTCGGCATGCCGATCCTGCTGCAGCATCTCGTCAGGTATTTCCGGCCGGACGCCACCATCGACGTCAACAGCTTCGTCGCCGGCATGATCGTGCTCGCGCTGATCTTCTCGTCCTATGCCAGCGAGGTTTTCCTTTCGGCCTTCCGCGCCATACCGAAGGGCCAATATGAGGGCGGCTACGCCATCGGGCTTTCCAACTGGCTGACCATGCGCAAGGTGATCGTGCCGCAGCTGCTGCGCATCGCGTTTCCCGGACTGGAGAACTGCTGGCTAAGCCTGCTCAAGGACACGTCCCTGGTGTCAGTCGTCGGCTTGGCCGAGACGCTGCGCAACGCCAGCATTGCCGCCCGCGTTACCAAGCACGCTTTCCTGTTCTTCGGCGTGGCCTCGCTGGTGTTTCTCGGCCTCGCCGTCGTGTCGTCCTTTGCCACCGGTGCAATTCTGCGTTCGCTTGGCCGGCGGGAGGCGCAGCGATGAGCGCTACAGCCGCCATGGTCGAACGGCCGCCGCCCCAGGCGCGGGGTTGGCCGCGCAGGCGTATTGCCGGTTATGCGCTGGTCTGCCTGTGGATCCTATTCGGCGCTGGCATCGTCAGCTATCTGGTCATCGCTTGGAACGCCGATTTCTTCGCCAAATATGCGCCCGCCTATTTGCGAGGGCTTGGGGTAACGCTCGCGCTGGTTTCCATATCGATGGTCCTCGGCGCAATGCTTTCGGTGCCTGTCGCCTATGGGCGCATGTCCAGCAATCGGATTCTGTCCGGCCTCGCCTATTGCTATGTCTATTTCTTCCGTGGCACGCCGCTGCTGGTTCAGACCTATCTAGTCTATTATGGATTAGGCTCGTTCAGGGTCGAACTGCAGTCGGTTGGCCTCTGGGATTTTTTCAAGGACGCGTTCAATTGCGGCGTCTTTGCCTTTTCGCTCAACACTGCCGCCTACCAGGCCGAGATTCTACGCGGCGCCATCGAGAGCGTGCCTCGTGGGCAATGGGAAGGGGCAGCATCGCTCGGCCTGCACAAACTGCAGACATTGCGCAAGATCATCCTGCCCCAAGCCTTGATCGTTGCCTTGCGTCCCTATGGCAATGAACTGATCCTGATGGTCAAGGCGTCCGCCATCGTCGCCATCATCACGGTCTATGATCTGATGGGCAATGCAAAGCTCGCCTTCGCCAACTCGTTCGACATTCAGGCCTATATCTGGGTCGCTCTCGTCTATCTGGTGATGGTCGAGATCTTGCGCCATGGCGTTGAATGGATCGAGCGCCGGATCACCGTTCACCTGAAACGCTGACCATTTTCAAATTGGCTGCACCAGTCGATCTGGTCACACGCGTCTTGACGAATTGGGCGCAGGGCCTAGAGCTTTCGCAGCAAATTCCGTTTCCATTCTGAAGGGTAAGCTCATGGCATCCGTGGCATTTCTGGGTCTTGGCGTGATGGGCTATCCAATGGCCGGGCACTTGAGGAACAAGGGTGGGCACGACGTCACCGTCTACAACCGCACCAAGGCCAAGGCCGAGCATTGGGTAGGCCAGCACGGCGGCAGCCTTGCGGCGACGCCGGCGCAGGCCGCCGAGGGCAAGGATTTTGTCTTTTCCTGCGTCGGCAATGACGACGATTTGCGTTCGGTGACGACGGGCGCGGACGGAGCCTTCCAGACGATGAAGAAGGGTTCGGTCTTCATCGACAACACCACGGCCTCGGCCGAGGTCGCACGCGAGCTGGCGACGGCGGCGCAAGCACGCGGCTTTTCGTTCCTCGACGCGCCGGTCTCCGGTGGCCAGGCCGGCGCCGAGAATGGCCTCCTGACCGTCATGGTCGGTGGCGAGCAGGACGCTTTCGACAGAGCCAGGCCCGTCATAGATGCCTTTGCTCGCATGGTTGGCTTGATGGGGTCGGCCGGTGCTGGCCAGCTCACCAAGATGATCAACCAGATCACCATCGCCGGCCTCGTGCAAGGGCTGGCCGAAGGCATCCATTTCGGCAAGAAGGCCGGGCTCGACATCGAGAAGGTGATCGAGGTCATCTCCAAGGGCGCGGCCGGTTCCTGGCAGATGGAGAACCGCCACAAGACGATGAATGCCGGCAAGTATGATTTCGGCTTCGCCGTCGATTGGATGCGCAAGGACCTCGGCATCTGTCTGGCGGAAGCCGACCGCAACGGTGCCAAATTGCCGGTGACTGCGCTTGTCGACCAGTTCTACAAGGATGTGCAGGCAATGGGCGGCAAGCGCTGGGATACGTCCTCGCTGCTGGCGCGGCTGGAAAAATAGGTTTCTGCGATGGCGGAACTCTCGCCTCAATCCAGTGCCGCGGAAATTGTCGACCATCTGCGCGCCATTGGCTCGGAGGAGAACCGCCTCGGCATGTTGCGCTACGGCATCAGGATCGACCGCGCCCTTGGCATAACGCATGGCGTACAGCGGCAGATCGCCAGGAAGATCAAACGCAACCACGAGCGCGCCTTCGAGCTGTGGGAGACGGGTATCGTGGAGGCGCAGTTCATCGCTTCCGTCACGGCTGACCCGCAGCGGTTTTCTGCTGAAGATGCAAGGAGATGGGCGGCGTCTTTCGATTCCTGGGATATCGTCGACGGCGTCTCCGACCTCTTCGTCGACACCGACGCCTGGAAGGAACTGATCGGCGAGTTCGCGGCCGACGAACGGGAATTCGTTCGGCGCACGGCCTTTGCGATGATGGCATGGTCTGCCGTTCACCGGAAGAAAGAACCAGAGACAAGCTTCCTCGCCTTCCTGCCGATCATCGAAGCGCATGCCACCGACAGCCGCAATTTCGTGAAGAAAGCCGTGAACTGGGCGCTTCGATCGATCGGCAAACGATCGATGGCTATGCACGGCGCCGCGCTTGCCGTCGCCGAACGACTGGCGCAGTCGACCGATAGGACCGCGCGCTGGATCGGCAAGGACGCTGTCAACGAACTTTCCAATGCCAAGACGTTCGAGCGGATCGCCAAGAAAGGCTGACGCGTGACGCGATCAGTTCGCGCCGATGGTGCATCGATGGATGAGCAAATGGCAGCGCACTATTGACGCAGGTCCCGAAGGCCGAGCTCTTTCCAAATCCATTCAAAACTATAGGTAGCCATCGGATTGACAGGGTCTGGTTGTTTGGCTGTCTGGTTTTCGAGATACTTCAGCCAATCGGCGACCTTTCGGCGGCCGGCCGGGGTTTTGGCGGCCTGACGCGGTGTTTTGTTCCCCAACATTGCGACGGGCTGATCAAGAGTTTCCAGATAATGCCGATCCAAGAACTCGTGAACGCCCTGTTCGGCGATTTCTGGTGGCGCACTCGATGACGGCGTTTCGACATGCTTGCCAGATCGTTCGGCCAACATCTGCTCGACAGTGCGGATTTCAGTGAGGGGGGTCCGCGCTAGATCGCCGAGGGCTTGGCGAACCAAGGCCGTCCCTCTTGCAGCTCGCTCTGCGGAGTTGGTGGACAGATGGAGGAAGCGCCCCTTCAGTTCGGCATTGCCCAGCACACACGAACCGCTATCCGCCGTGATGTCGATTGTAGGTGCCTTCGCCGCTTTTGGCTTGTCTCTGCCTTGTGGTGTCTCTTCCAGCCAGTTCCAGAAGTTCGCGTTTTCTTGTGACATCCCCCGAATGGTGTTCAATCGAGAAGCAATCTCTTCCGGCGCCACGCCCGATGCCAAGGGAAAGCGGACATCATGGAATACGATGTCATCGCCATCGCTATTTCGTAGCGTCGGTCTCTCCATCATCCTATTGAGGGTGTCAAACAACCATGACAGTGTGAACATGGATGCCGCCGCCTGCAGCTCTTCATTCCTCAACGCGGGCAGCTTCTTTGCATTTCTTTTCCCGAACGCGCCGCGCAGTCCGTCGAACAATGCTTCCGTAGCCTGCGGCGTGAACGGCAAGACACCGCCCGCAAGGACGTTTTTGCCCATGACAGGCACGACCCGTGCAGCGATCTTATCCCACTGTTTCAACATCTTCGTGGCGGTGCCCTCGCTAACGTTGATAGGTTCACCTCCGCGGATAAGGTCACGCGCCACAAGAGATTGTCCAGGCACGACGTTGCTTACTTCATACAGGCTCATGACGGACGTCCGTAACGCCATCATATAAGCCTTGGATTGCGCATTTTCCTTCCAGCCTCGACGCTTGACATAGTCATCGACGATGTTGCCGGGTTCACCCTCGAAGTCCAGGCTCAGAAAGTCCTCGAAGGCGCAGCCCCAAACGGTCATTGCCCAAACCTCGCCGAGGATTTCGGTGAGGTCTTCGAAATCCATGTCGTAGGCTTCGAGAACTGGGCCGAAATGGTCGTCGAGCACCTCTTCGAAACATTCGCGCCATTGCTCACGGGTAAGGAATTTCATCAGCCCCTTGAGATCATCGCTGGCTGGCATGGTACTTCTCCATGTTCTGGCGAGGTCGGTGGACACGGACGCGCACGGTTCGCATCCTATGGCCGATCTATTTTCTGCTCCGCAGTCGCGACCGGGCAAGCCATTTTCGGCTCTTTCCCAAGCAATTTATTCGTGTCCCGTTTCCCGCGAGGTCGCTGGCAAGGCCCCGATAGCGCTACCCCACAACGGCGATCGAATTGCGAGCGAGAATGTGGATTGATGGCGCAGCGCGATCCGGGATCTGCAAAAATGCGCTCGAATCACGACGGTTTGACTCGATGCGGGCAGCAGCTTGGCGAAGAATGGAGTCCATGAACAATCGCCTCAAATCAGTTGCGGTCCTGGCTGCGGCATTTGCTGTTTCCATCGGCGATGCCTCGGCGGAGACCGCGCACATATTCTGGAAGGATCTGCGCCCTGCTGCGCAAGCGGCCGCTGAAAACGTCGGGTTGCCGATGATCGCGGCAAAATTGCCGGACCACGGCGAGACGCTATCCCTCGATCTGCAGGACAAAAGCATTCAGTTGGCCGGCTATGCATTGCCCGTCGATCGCGACGGCGACCTTGTCTATCAGTTCCTGCTGGTGCCGTGGACTGGCGCATGCAGCCACATGCCGACGCCACCGCCCAACCAGATCGTACTGGTCACACCTGCTCACCCCTACAAGATGTCGGAAGCTTATCAGCCGGTCGCTGTCACCGGTGCGCTGAAGCCGGAGATGGAGAAGAGCCAGCTGTTCATTCTCGACGGCGTCAGCGTCATCCAGTCGGGCTACAGCGTCCGCAAGGCAGAGGTCGTCGCTGCCGACAGCGTGCCGGACACAGTCACGCTGCCAGTAAATTCTCCCTGGAGTTTCCTCAACAAAAAGAAAGATTAAGCGGAAAAACCTTGCGCAAGGGGTCAGCTCAGGCAGCGTTGGCGCCCGACTCCTTGTCCAGCACCATGTAGTCAAGCGGGATTTCCGTGGTGTACTTGATCTGCTCCATGGCGAAGGACGACGACACGTCGCGAATCTCGATCTTGGCGATCAGCCGTTTGTAGAACGCGTCATAGGCAGCGATGTCCGGAACCACGACGCGCAAGAGATAATCGACGTCGCCGCTCATCCGGTAGAACTCGACCACTTCGGGAAACTCCTGGATGACTTCCGAGAAGCGCCTCAGCCACTCATGACTATGCGAATTGGTGCGGATCGACACGAAGACGGTGACGCGCACATTGATCTTTTCATGGTCGAGAATGGCGACGCGCCGCTTGATGACGCCCTCTTCCTCGAGCTTCTGGATGCGCCGCCAGCAAGGCGTCGTCGACAGCCCGACTTTCTTGGCGACATCGGCGACCGCGAGTGTCGCGTCCTCCTGCAACAGGCGGAGAATTTTTCTATCGAGGCGATCCATTGCGTGCTCCCTGGTGCGTGTCGCCCAAAGTGGTAGCGGTTTGGGATAGCGACATGCGTAAAACTCAAAGCGCGTCGCGTGCCCTCGGGCGCGACGCGCTTTGGGAATAGTTTGGCTATACTCCCCCTTATTTCGACCTTTCACAAGAAAGAAATTCTGCCAATCGGGCAAAAATCGGGTGATTTCTTGCCGAAAGGTCAACAAAGGCGATAGCGGATTTCCGACCGCAGGAAAGGCAGCAAATCCATTTCAAACCAGGGATTCCTCTTGAGCCAGCCGGTATTTCGCCACGACGGATGGGGCAGCGGCAGCACTTTCGGCCCGACGGAATTCTCCCAGAGCGCGCGCCAGTCCATCACTGTTTGCGTCAATGAGGGCCGGCGCTCGGCACCCATGTGCCAGGACTGTGCATAGATGCCGATCGTCAGCACCAGGTCGATCCGTGGCATCAGAGCCATCAAGGGCGCGCGCCAGGCCGGTGCGCATTCGCGCCTCGGCGGCAGGTCTCCACCCTTGGCGTCCTGGCCGGGAAAGCAAAAGCCCATCGGCACGATCGCGAATTTTTCGATGTCGTAGAATTCGTCGCTCGTCACGCCCAGCCAGCTGCGCAGGCGGTCGCCGGAAGCATCGGTGAACGGCATGCCCGACAGGTGCACCTTGGTCCCCGGCGCCTGGCTGGCGATCAGGATGCGGGCGCTGGACGAGGGTCGCAGCACCGGACGCGGTTCGTGCGGCAACGGCTTGCCGACAGGATTCTCCACGCAGATGCGGCAAGCGCGAATCTTGGCAGTGAGCCTGTCGAGTTCGACAGTCATTTTCAGGCTGATGCGCTCGGACGACTGGAGACGGCTTGGTGCCAACGCAGCACATTTGTGCATTCATCCGGTATCTTGATGCGTGCCGGCTTCATGAAATCGACGGCGATCAGGCCGGTGATATCGGCGATCGAATAGCTGTCACCGGCGATGAATTCTCGATTGCCCAGCTCAACATCCAACAGTTTGAGGAACTGCACGGCCTTCGGCTTGTTGGCCTCGCCCCATTCGGGGATCTGCGGGATTTCCCATTCCTTCATGGCCGGATGGATGTGGCGAAACGCCTGCGTGACGCAGCTGAGCAAGTTGAACTCCATCCGTCGCTGCCACATCTCGACCTGCGCCTTGCCGAGTGCGCCACGGCCGAACAGGGCTGGTTCGGGATGCAGTTCCTCGAAATAGCGGCAGATGGCGACGGATTCGGTGATGATGGTGCCGTCGTCGAGCTCCAGCACCGGCAGGCGTTGCAAAGGGTTGCGAGAGCTGATCGCCTGTTGCCTGTGCTCGAGAGCACCCATGTCGACGGCTACCTGCGGAACCGTGATGCCTTTTTCGGCGAGGAAAACGCGGACCCGTCGTGGATTGGGCGCCCGGCCACCGTCGAAGAGCTTCATCTCCATCCTCCCATTCGTTCGCGGTCCAATTACACGATGCGGATCACCAGAAGCGAAAAATCTCGCGCGCGGCGTCGCCAATCGATGCCAGTGCGCCATGCTTTCTCTCGACGACTTGGCCGTGATGGCTATCGCGCCAGTCCTGGGGCTGGTCGAACGTCCCGGCCCAGATGCCGGCCCTTCCCTCACGGGCCGTGGCTTCCTCGCTTTCGAAGTCGCCATAGGCAACCGCCCAGCCCGCCTCGACCTGCGCCCGGTTGAGGTCCTTTCCGCCGGCGTTGCAGTTGCCGAGAAGCCGGCCATAGCGGTCACGCTGCCAGCCGGTACAGGAGACGAGCTGGCCACCGATCAGGCGCACCAGCGACTGGCGCGCAAGCGTGCCGCAGGGATAATCGGTGCCGTTCCTGCGGCAGGTCTGCGTATATTCCGGAGCATCGATGCCGCGCATACGGATGCGCTCGGCACCGAGCGTGATCGAATCGCCGTCAATGACGATAGCCGCACCTTCCGTCTTGCGGGTTTCCACGCGGTCGAGGCGGGCCGCCAGCAGGATCAACAGCCCGAGAATGATGGCGGTAAGCCCGTAATCGACCAGCCGGCGCCACAGGCTTCGGGGTCGCGCAAAGTATGGTCGGCGCCGCCTTGGCGACCATGAACGGCTCATATGGCAAACGGTTGGTTAATCATTCGAACGTAGCTTAACACTTGGAAACCGCTGCTCGCATAATTGAAGTTTTGATGCCCTTGCAACGCTCGAACACAGCGGACAAGTTCATTGTGGACCGCAGGAAACCTCATCGCAACAGCGATGTGGCACGCGCGGTGCGCAAGACGCGTGACCGTCTTTCGCAGCAGGCAGGCAATCCCGATTTCGATCGCGAACTTCTGAAACTCCACGCCCGGGCGATGACCAGCGGCGCAATCGCCGTCCCGCTTCTCGTTCTGGTGATCGCGGCGGGTAGCCGGCTGGCCGGCGTCGGCAACGAGATCGGCCTCTGGGCCCTGTTCATGCTGACCTGCTACACCATCGTCGCCTTCATGGCGCGGCGCATCGAGCGCACTGAAGCTTCCGAGCTCAACCCTTTGCAAACACGACGGGAATTCCTGATCGGCCATTTCCTGTGCGGTCTCGGCTGGGCATGGTTCGTCCGGCTTGGCTGCAGCGTCTGCGCGGTCGACCCGTTCCACGTCGTCAAGGCCGTGGTGCTGTTGTTCGCCATGGCGGCGACCGCGGTGATGACCTCGTCCCTGGGCGGAGCGCTGTTGGCGACGTTTGCCGTCCCGGTGGCACTCTACGCTTATGGCGGCGTCAAGCTATGGATCCCGATCGAGGTAATCATGGCCGGGCTGCTGGTCGTGTCGCTGCCCTTCTTCGCCTATGTCGCCCGTCACCTCAACCGCTCGTCCCTGATGTTGTTGTCGTTCCGCTCCGAAAAGGACGCGCTGATCGCCGAACTGGAGACGGCGAAATCAATGTCGGACGAGGCGCGGCGGCGGGCCGAAGATGCCAATCTGGCGAAATCACGGTTCCTCGCCTCGATGAGCCATGAACTGCGCACACCGCTCAATGCCATTCTCGGTTTTTCCGAGGTGATGTCGAACGAGGTGCTGGGACCGATGAGCAACCCCACCTATCGCGACTACGCCCACGACGTGCACGAATCCGGCCAGCATCTACTCGACCTGATCAATGAGATCCTCGACCTGTCGCGCATCGAGGCTGGCCGCTACCAGCTCAATGAAGAGCCCGTGATGCTGCTCGGTATCGTCGAGGATTGCTGCCACATGATGGAGCTGAGGGCGCGCAATAAGGATATACGCATCGTCCAGGATTTCGAGCATGAATTGCCACGCTTGTTCGCCGATGAGCGGGCGGTGCGGCAGATCGCGCTCAACCTTCTGTCGAATGCCATCAAGTTCACCGGCACCGGAGGCGAGATTCGTGTCCGCGTCGGCTGGACGGCGGGCGGCGGGCAGTACATTTCGATCAAGGACAATGGGCCAGGCATACCGGAAGACGAAATTCCGATTGTGCTTTCCGCCTTCGGCCAGGGCTCGATCGCCATCAAGAGCGCCGAGCAGGGAACCGGCCTTGGCCTGCCGATCGTTCAAGGCCTGCTTGCCATGCATGGCGGAGAGTTCGAACTTCATTCCAGGCTGCGCGAAGGGACAGAGGCGATAGCCATCTTCCCGCTGAGCCGGGTAATGGAAGAATTGCCGGCGCTGCCGACCGCGGCGGTAGCAGCTCGGCGGCGATAGTCGAAGCTGTTGAGATGCGGTGTGCCGGTCTCTCTAGCCGCGTACCGCAGCCGCCATGCCCGAACTGGTCAGCGCGGCGGCCTTGACCAGACCCGCGGCAAGGGCGGCCCCTGCCCCTTCGCCATGGCTGATGCCAAGATCAAGCAACGGGCGCAGGCCGAGGCGTTGAGCAGCCCGGGCGTGTGCAGGTTCTGGCGACAGGCTGGCAAGCAGGCAATGGTCGAGCGCGGCGGGGTTGGCGGTATGCAGCACCGCTGCGGCGGCCGTTGCGGCAAGCCCGTCGAGCAGCACTGGGATCTTCTGCATGCGCGCGGCAAGGATGGCGCCGGCAATCGCTGCGAACTCACGGCCGCCGACCCGGCGCATCACCTCGAGCGGGTCGCCGAGATGGCTACCGTGAGAGGCCAGCGCAGCATCGACCACGTCTGCCTTGCGCGCCTGCATCGTCGCATCGGCGCCCGACCCCGGGCCGACCCAGTCTACGCCCCTGCCCCCGAACAACGCCGCAAACAGAGCTGCAGCGACCGTGGAGTTGCCGACGCCGAGATCGCCGAGGCACAAAAGATCGGTGCCGCCGGCGATCGCTTCCATGCCGAAAGCCATGGTGGCGGCGCAGTCGCGCTCGTCGAGCGCGGCATCACAGGTGATATCTGCGGTCGGAATGTGCAGGGCAAGATCGAAGATCTTCAGCCCGAGATCGTTGGCAATGCAGATCTGGTTGATCGCCGCACCTCCGGCCGCGCAAAGTTCGACCGCGTTGGCAGTCGCCGCCACCGGGCGTGGCGAAATGCCGTGGCGTGTGGCGCCGTGATTGCCGGCAAAGACCGCCATCAGCGGTCTTGTGACGGCTGGCGGAGCCCGCCCGCTCCAGGCGGCCAGCCACGCGGCGATGTCCTCGATGCGGCCGAGCGAATTGCCTGGTTTGTCGGCCTTGGCGAACAGCGTGCGCACGCGGGCCCCGGCCGTCGTGTCGGCCGCCGGCAGATTGGCCAACAGGTTGCGAAAATCGTCGAAAGGCAGCGCGCTGGTCATCTCGTTGGCGATCATTCCCTGGAGTAGGTGAGCGGCATAGCCGCCTTGCGTCGTCGGCACAACCTCCTGGATCATGGTCCTGAATTTGCCGCAAGGCTGGCCGCCAAGGGCGCCATCGCAAGGGCTTGCATTGGCTCTGCGGTTGCACCATGTGGAGATGGAACGAGGATTCCGGATGGAAACCTCAAGAGAAAGTCATGACGGCCATCGAATCCCCGTGCATCCTGGTCTGTTCGATCGATATGAAAACCGGCTTCTGTTTCGGGTGCGGTCGCACGCGTGAGGAAATCGGTGCCTGGATCGGGATGACGCCGGAAACGCGCCGCAGCGTCATGGCCGAATTGCCGGCCCGGCTGGAAACGATCGAGCGCCGACCGCGCCGGGAAACGCGCCGCAGCCGCGTGGCGCGCGAACGCGACGCGCTTTCGTGAGGTGCTAATGAGCCGGCTTTTCTGGATCCTGATGGCAGCGACCGGGGTGGGAGCAGTCCTGCTCATGCTCAACGATTCTGCCGGCAGTACGCTCGGCGTCGAGAACTACGATTTCAGCCGGCTGATCTGGCTTGGCGCTTTCGGCGTCCTGATCGGCGCCGGCCTGCTTCGCTCGGGCCGGCCGTTGGGCGCCATGGCCCGCAACCTCGGCGCCTGGGCGGCCATCGTGCTCGCGCTGATCGCCGGCTATCAATACCGCTATGAACTGCAGGATGTCGCCAGCCGCGTGACGGCAGGCCTGGTCCCCGGCAGCCCGCTGGCGCTCGGCGTCGAAGACGGTCACGCCACGGTGACGCTCGACAAGGCGGACAACGGCCATTTCGAAGCGCGTATCCTGGTCAACGGCAACCCGGTTCGAGCGATAGTCGATACCGGCGCGACCAGCACGGTGCTGACGTCGGAAGACGCGCAAGCCGCCGGATTCAATCCAGCGGCGCTCAACTACACCATTTCAGTTTCGACCGCCAACGGCGTAGCACGCGCCGCGGCCGTGAGAACCGATCAGATTGCGATCGGCGGCATCACGCGCAAGGACATGCCGGTGATGATCGCCGCACCCGGCATGCTGAGCCAGAGCCTGCTTGGCATGAATTTCATCGGCTCGCTGTCGGGCTTCGATGTGCGCGGCGACCGCATGATCCTCAGGGATTGAGCTCCGGCTCTCAAACTCAGGCCGCTTCGGCTTCCACTCCACTGAGCTCGACAGCGGCAAAGGCCGTCTTCAGCACGTCCGGTCCGGCTCCGGGCCGGTTCGCCTCGGTGGACAGGATCTGGCGGTAGCGGCGCGCCCCCGGCAATCGGTGGAACAGCCCGACCATGTGACGTGTGACATGGCCAAGCCGCCCGCCCTGCTCGATATGACGTGCCGCATAGTCGGCCATGACGTCGATCAGCGCGGCGAAATCGAACGTGTCGGGCTTGGCGCCGTAGAAGGCGGCGTCCACGCCGACCAGAATGCCGGGCGAGTGGTAGGCGGCGCGGCCAAGCATAGCGCCGTCGACATGACGGAGATGCGCCTGCGCCTCATCAATCGACTGAATTCCGCCATTGATGCCAATGAATTTGTTCTGGTTTCTGGCCTTCAGTCGATAGACCCTGTCATAGTCGAGCGGCGGAACGTCGCGGTTTTCCTTGGGGCTCAGCCCTTCGAGCCATGCCTTGCGCGCATGCACCCACAGCGCGTCGGCGCCAGCGTCGAAAACACCGTCCGTCAGCGCGTCGAGCGCCGGCTCCGGGTCCTGCTCGTCGACGCCAATGCGGCATTTGACGGTGACGGGAATTGTCACAGCCGCTTTCATCGCAGCGACGCAGTCGGCGACGAGGTCAGGCACCTTCATCAGGCAGGCGCCGAACGTACCCGACTGAACACGGTCCGACGGACAGCCGACATTGAGGTTGATCTCGTCGTACCCAAAAGCTTCGCCGATGCGCGCCGCCTCGGCAAGCTTTTGCGGATCGGAGCCGCCGAGCTGCAACGCGACCGGATGTTCCGTCTCATCGAAGCCGAGAAGTCGCTCACGCGCACCATGGATGACGGCGTCGGCCACCACCATCTCGGTGTAGAGCAGCGCACGGCGTGTCAGCTGGCGGTGAAAGAACCGGCAATGCCGGTCCGTCCAATCCATCATCGGGGCAATGGCAAGTTTGCTGTATATCATACTAATGTCATTGTCTTTTTTGATCTTGGGCAGTCCAATTCCCGATTGGGTGGGAAAAGGCACCCGTCCAAAGGTCGGGCATTTTACGATTGCATCGCCGTAACTGAAAGCCACTGGTTATCACGAAGTTTCCACTGCGCACATAGGGCACGGGTGCGTGCATGCCCGCTTGCGAGATCTCGAGAGCCATCCGCCCACGGGGCCACCGAAAGGCTTTCCGCAGGCGGCAGCTTTTAATATCGCGCCGATGAGTGCTCCTCAGCTTACCCTAGGCACGAGTGCGGCAAAATCCGCGCGGACTTTGCTTTCGATCAAAGAATGTTCAGTGCATGTCGCTAGGCTTTGGGAGCATCGACCGAAGGGTGCATGCGCGAGAATGCTTCGGCGAGGACGACTGTCGATTGGCTAAATGTCGCTGACAGACACGAGAACATGAAAGGATGTTCTTCCCCCTTTCTGCTCCTTCCGTCGAATTGACAGTGCGCTGACTGAAAGCGGAACCTGGCGCGACACTGGTTTGGGATGTGACGGAGCAGTCGGGGTTTTGGGAGGATAAGCATGGGCGAGGATCTATCCGGTCATCATGCCGACCGCATTCAGGCCGCGATCGCGTCCGACACGGCGGCGAAGTCCGCGCTGGTGGCCTCCTGGCGACGGTCTTCCAGCTTGCATCGGCTCAATCCGACCGATTGCAGCCCGCCACGCTATCTGACAGAGGCGGAATTGGGAGAGGTCCGGCAACACATCGAGCCACTCGTCCGGGCTGCTCAATCAAGCCTGGACCGGCTCTATCTCGCAGTGGGCGGCGTTGGATGCTGCGTCCTGCTCGCCCATCGCGACGGCGTTCCCGTCGAACGGCGCGGCGCGCCCGTGGATGACGAGACGTTTCATTCCTGGGGTCTGTGGACTGGTTCCGTCTGGAACGAGGAAAGCCAGGGCACCAATGGTATCGGCACCTGCCTGGTTGAACAGCGCGCGCTAACGATCCACCGCGACCAACATTTTCATACGCGCAACACCGGGCTGAGTTGCTGCACCGCCCCAATCTACGATCACCAGGGAGAGCTTGCAGCCGCGCTTGACGTGTCCTCCTGCCGGGCCGACCTCACTGAAGCCTTTGCCAATCTTATTTCGATGGCCGTGGTCGATGCCGCGCGTCGGATCGAGGCGGAGACCTTCAAGATGGCATTCCCCAAGGCACGAATCGTTCTGGCGCCGGTGCCCGACAAGGGTTCCGGCGCGTTGATCGCCGTTGACGCGGACGGCCTCGTGGTCGGTGCGACACGTTCGGCTCGCCTCGCGATTGGAATTACGCAACGGTGTTTCGACAAGCCGATGCCCGCAGCCGATCTGCTCGGCTGGGCCGAGAACGGCCCCGAAGTCCTCGCCGAGGCGGAGCGTGGCGTCCTGCAGCGTGCGCTGGCGCGGGCGGACGGAAATGTCTCGGCCGCGGCCCAGGCGCTCGGCATCAGCCGCGCGACGTTTCACCGCAAGCTCAACCGCCTGGACGTCCACAGGTCTCACTGACCATTCGAATCCTCGCGTGAGTGTCGCAATTCTGCGACACATCCCGTCCGCCCACCGTCCCCGACGCAGTGACAATGGCGGTGGGAGATCGCAAGTCTCTTTCCAAGCGTCGCAACCCGCGACGTCAGCTTCGGGAGGAAGACACATGAACAAGGTTGAATTTTCACGTCCGGTAAAGGCGCCCTTCGACAAGCGCTACGGCAATTTCATCGGCGGCAAATGGGCCGAGCCGCACTCCGGCCGCTACTTCGAGAACTTCTCACCGGTGAACGGTCAGCTGCTGTGCGAGGTGGCGCGATCAGATGCCCACGACATCGAGGCGGCCCTGGACGCGGCCCATGCCGCCAAGGACGCCTGGGGGCGCACCAGCGTGGCAGAGCGCTCGCTTATCCTCAACCGCATCGCCGACCGTATGGAAGAGAACCTCGATCTCCTCGCATGCGCCGAAACCTGGGACAACGGCAAGCCGATCCGCGAAACGACTGCCGCCGACCTGCCGCTCGCCATTGATCATTTCCGCTATTTCGCCGGCGCCGTGCGCGGACAGGAAGGCAGCCTTTCGCAAATCGACGATGACACCGTCGCCTATCATTTCCACGAGCCGCTCGGCGTGGTCGGCCAGATCATCCCCTGGAACTTCCCGCTGCTGATGGCGTGCTGGAAGCTTGCTCCTGCACTTGCCGCCGGAAACTGCGTGGTCCTGAAGCCTGCCGAACAGACACCGGCCGCCATCTTGCTGTGGGCCGATCTTATCGGCGATCTGCTGCCGCCGGGCGTGCTCAACATCGTCATCGGCTTCGGCCTTGAGGCCGGCAAGCCGCTCGCGTCCTCGCCGCGCATTGCCAAGATCGCCTTTACCGGCGAGACCACGACGGGCCGGCTGATCATGCAATATGCCAGCCAGAACCTGATCCCCGTCACACTCGAACTGGGTGGGAAGTCGCCCAATATCTTCTTCAAGGACGTTGTCGCCGAAGATGACGACTTCTTCGACAAGGCGATCGAAGGCTTCGTCATGTTCGCGCTGAACCAGGGCGAAGTCTGCACCTGCCCAAGCCGCGCGCTCATTCATGAATCGATCTACGATATCTTCATGGAACGTGCCCTCAAGCGCGTCGAGGCGATCGTGCAGGGCGATCCGCTCGATCCGGTAACAATGATCGGTGCCCAGGCCTCGTCCGAGCAGTTGGAAAAGATCCTGTCCTACATCGACATCGGCCGCCAGGAAGGCGCCGAACTACTGACCGGCGGCGAGCGCAACGTTCTGCCTGGTGATCTGGCCGGCGGCTACTACGTCAAGCCGACGGTGTTCAAGGGTCACAACAAGATGCGCATCTTCCAGGAAGAGATCTTCGGGCCCGTGGTTTCGGTCACCACCTTCAAGGATGACGACGAAGCGCTGGCAATTGCCAACGACACGCTCTACGGCCTCGGCGCCGGTGTCTGGACCCGTGACAGTAACCGCGCCTACCGGTTCGGCCGCGCGATCCAGGCCGGCCGGGTCTGGACCAACTGCTACCACGCCTATCCCGCGCATGCGGCCTTTGGCGGCTACAAGCAGTCCGGCATCGGCCGCGAGACGCACAAGATGATGCTCGATCACTACCAACAGACCAAGAACATGCTGGTTAGCTACAGCCCGAAAAAGCTCGGCTTCTTCTGATCGGCGCTTTGACTCACTGGCGCGGCTCCGTGACGGGCCGCGCCAAAGGAAATCGGAAATCACCATGCGAGCGAAGGTCACCGGGACACCGGCGGCCCTTGAACTGATCGCCGAAATCGTCGCCGAGCACGGCCCGGTGCTGTTTCATCAATCCGGCGGCTGCTGTGATGGCTCTTCGCCCATGTGCTATCCGCGTGCGGGGTTCATCGTCGGCGACCAGGATGTGCTGCTCGGCGAGATCGGCAATGCGCCTTCTATATCGGCGCTCCGCAATTCGCGGCGTGGAAGCATACCGATCTCTTCATCGACATTGTGCCTGGTCACGGCGGCATGTTCTCGCTCGACAATGGACGGGGAAAGCGGTTCCTGACGCGGTCGACTATCTGCGCCGTTCCGATGTGATTGTGCATCGGGCTGCTTGCTGTTTGTCCTGGCGCAACGAGCATCTCGCAAAGCCGACGCAACATGTCCGCTTGCAAACGCGGGCAAAGCGTCATGAAACGCAAACTCACCGACGACGCGACGATGGACGAAATAATGCACGATTTTCCAGCGGCCATCCGCGTCGTGCTCCAGCACGGCATGCTTTGCGTCGGCTGCCCGATCGCCTCATTCCACACCGTTTCCGACGCGGCACGGGAGCATCATCTGAACGAGGAACAACTCAGCAGCGATTTGCAGACCGCGATCGAAAACACCGACTGAGGCTAGCTTTTCTCTATGCGGCCTTCGGCGATCAGCAGGAGCCGGTGAGGTTCGACCACGGTCACCTTCTGGCGCCCGCTTTTGACCAATCCCTGCTCCTCCCATGCCGAGAGCAGCCGGCTCACCGTATGGAGCGTCGTTCCCGTCATCTCGGCTATGTCCTGGCGTGAGATCGGGAAGTCGATCAGAATCCCTTCCTCGGTCTTCCTGCCCGTCTGCTTGACCAGCTTGAGCAGGGCATGGGCGACGCGCTGATCCACCTGCTCGGTCGACATCTCGATGACCCGGGTATGGGCGTCCTGCAACCTGCTGCCGACGGTCTTGTAAGTGTTAGCGCTGAAGCTCGGGAAATCCATTGCGAATGTCGGCCATAGCTGGCTTGGCCAGGCAAGAGCCACGCAGTCGACGGCAGCGATCGCATTTGCCGGATAGGTGGTGCGGCCCAGCGCGTGGGCGATACCCATCAACTCACCCGGACTGATGTAGCGCACAATAACCTCCTGGCCGTCAGGCATCGATCTCACGACGCGCACATGTCCGTCGAGCAGCAGGAAAAAGGAATGTGCTTCCTGCTCCTGCTCGAATACAGGTTGGTCCTTGGCAATCCGGAGCGATCTGGCCTGTCCGACTATGCGGTCGAGATCCGTGACGGCCACGCCCTCAAAGGCAGAAAGCCCGGCAATCAGCGAGCGATCGAGGTTAGCCAACTCTGTCCCCTCCCGAATCCGACTATCAGGCACCCAACCGGTCTGATCGAGAGTGTTCCCATGGCGACAGGCGGGCGGCAAGGGGCACGTGCATTGTGACGTGCATGCGCGACGCCGCATGGGAACCCAAGCGCAGTTTTTTTTTGCTCAAGAGTTTGCGCCAGCGCAAATCGCCAGATCGTCCGGCGGCTTAGAAAGGGGCACGGTCGATACCGTGACGAACTCAAGAAAGGACTTCCCTTATGAAACTGCCTCTGATTGCCGCGGCCATCGCCCTCCTTACCATAGCCGGCTCCGCAAATGCCGAAGAACACGTGGTGCAAATGCTGAACAAGGGAGAGAAAGGCTCGATGGTGTTCCAGCCTGCCTTTATCCGGGCGGTGCCTGGAGACACGATCAAGTTCGTGCCGACCGACAAGTCCCACAATGCCGAGATCATTAAGGGAATGATCCCGGACGGTGCTGAAGCGTTCAAGGGGAAAGCCAGTGAGGAAATAACGGTCACCCTTACCAAGGAAGGGGTCTACGGTGTCAAATGCGCTCCGCACTACGGCATGGGCATGGTTGCGCTGATCGTCGTCGGCAAGCCCGTCAATCTTGAGGCGGCGGAAGCCGTGAAGCAGATCGGAAAAGCCAAACCTGTATTCGCCGACCTGTTCGCCGAAGCAACCAAGGTCACTGCTAACTGACCTGGTCTTCATGGATGCCGCTCCGGTTCGCAATGTTCCGGAGCAGAGGCCGGACGGACCGGGGAGCGGTCTGTCCGGCCTGTTTTATTTGGCACTGCGCGCCGCGGCGTCGCTTCGCCGCACAGCGTCTCCAAACTAGAAACCTGCGAAAGACATTGGATTTGCGCTAACGCAAAGACTTGGCCAGTACGCAGTTTATTCTGAGCCCATCAAGTAGCGATAGCCAAGGAGATGGAAATGCTCACGAGACGCGAAGCTTTGTTAGGATCTGTCCTTACCGCCGCCGCTGCCGCGGCCGTTGTCGCAATGCCGGCAGTGGCGAGCTCGAAGGAAGTCGCGGGATTGCCGCGCGAAAAGGTCACCCTGGTGGCGCCGCCATTTGTCCACGCTCACGAGCAGGTGGCCAAGGGTGGTCCAAAAGTCGTCGAATTCACCATGACGATCGAAGAAAAGCCGATCGTCATCGATGCCGATGGAACGCAGCTCAATGCCATGACCTATAATGGCTCAATTCCCGGCCCTCTGATGGTTGTGCATCAAGACGACTATATCGAGCTCACGCTAATCAATCCCGACACGAACACGCTTGCCCACAACATCGACTTTCACGCAGCTACCGGCGCTCTCGGCGGCGGCGGGCTGACGCTGATCAATCCCGGCGAGCAGGTCACGCTGCGCTTCAAGGCCACCCGCACCGGCACGTTCGTCTACCATTGCGCGCCCGGCGGCGCGATGATCCCGTGGCACGTCGTGTCGGGGATGAGCGGTGCGGTGATGATATTGCCTCGGGACGGCCTCAAGAACGACAAGGGCGAGCCTATCCGCTATGACCACATCTACTACATCGGCGAAAACGACTTCTACATCCCGCGCGACGAGCAGGGAAAATTCAAGAAGTACGACTCGGCCGGCGACAATTACGACGACACCGTCAAGGTCATGCGCGGGCTGATCCCGACCCATGTCGTGTTCAACGGCAAGGCAGGATCGCTGACCGGCGCGAACGCCATGAAGGCCAAGGTCGGCGAAACCGTTCTGATCGTCCATTCCCAAGCCAATCGCGATACCCGACCGCACCTGATCGGCGGTCATGGCGACTATGTCTGGGAACAGGGCAAATTCGCGAACCCGCCGTCCAAGGATCTGGAAACATGGTTCATCCGTGGCGGGTCGGCAGGTTCGGCACTCTACACCTTCCTGCAGCCGGGCATCTATGCCTATGTAAACCACAATCTGATCGAGGCAGTCGAACTCGGGGCGACCGCGCACTTCACGGTCGAAGGAACGTGGGACGACGATCTGATGATGCAGGTCGAAGCGCCCAAGGCAATTGCCTCGTAGACGGAGATCCGATCCTCGGTGGAAACCCTTCGGCAAAGCCGAAGGGTTCCACTCGCGGCGGACTTGATGCCATGTCCTTCGATCCTGTCTTCACCTTCGGAACAATTGGAGCTGCCGCGCTGATAGGCCTAGGCATGAATCATGCGCTCGACAATTCCTTCGAGGTCCCGCCACCGGTAGCCATGAGCGACGTGGTGGTCCTCGGGCCCGGCAGTTTCGATCACCCACAGCCGGGCGAATTCCTCAAGAAGAACCACCCCGTCGCGGCGCCTGTCGCGCTGGAATCCATCAATGCTCCACTGGAGATCATGAAATACCAGGTGAGCCTGTCCGAGTATGAGCACTGCGTGGCGGACGGCGCCTGCAAGCCGGCCGACCCGCGCAAGATCGGCAACGTTCCGGTCACAGGCGTCAGCCACATCGATGCCGAAGCCTATGCGACGTGGCTTTCAGCCCGCACGGGCGAGACATGGCGGCTGCCGACGGACGTCGAGTGGGCGTATGCCGCCGGCGAACGGTTCCGGGGCGACATAGAGAGTGATGAAAGCGACCCGAACAACCCGGCGCTGCGCTGGCTCGCTCAATACCGCATCGAAACGGCGCTCGGACGCAAGCCGGATCCTGAACCAAGGGTCCAGGGGGACTTTGGTATCAACTCCAAGGGAGTGGCGGACGTTGCCGGCAACATCTGGGAATGGACGTCGACTTGCTACATCCATGCAACCATGGCCAGCGACGGCGTGGGCGTTGTGAGTTCGATAGACAATTGCGGAGTGCATGTTGTGGAAGGCTTCCACCGCACTTACATGTCGAACTTCATCCGCGACGGCAAGAGCGGCGGCTGCGCGGTTGGAACCCCGCCCGACAATCTGGGTTTCCGGCTGGTCCGCGATCGGCCCAGTCTTGTGCAAGCTACCCTTCGGCGCCTCGGATTATCCTGACAACATAGACAAGAGTCATGATGACATCGAAATCAGCTTTGACAGATCGGGCGCGCCCCGTCGCGGAACAGCCTTTGGACCATGCTGGCGTCGATCGGGGGTCAATTGGAAAACTAGTCCGCGAGTTCTATGCCAAGATCAGGAGCAACGAGCGGCTCGGGCCGATTTTCGCACGCGAGATCACCGGCGACTGGGAGCCCCACCTGGAGAAAATGACGGACTTCTGGAGTTCGGTCATCCTGAAAAGCGGCGACTATCACGGACGGCCGGTGCCGGCGCACCTCAAGCTCAAGGATGTTACCGAGGCCGACTTCGAGATCTGGCTGGCCCTGTTCGGCCGGACGGCAGCCGACCTCTTTGCCCCCGAAACGGCGGCGGTGTTTGTCGATCGCGCCGAACGGATAGCGACAAGCTTGAAGCTCGCGATGTTCTTTCGCCTCACCCCCGCCGCGACCGACGGCAGCCAATAGGCTGGTTTTGGCGAAACAGGGCCGGCACTTCAAAGGCCAGTGCCGGGTTTGATTTTGCGCAAGGAAATTGTCCTCGGAATTCGTAATTTCCTTGCATGGCTCTCAATCTCTTCGTCGGCACGATCGTCATAAGCCTGACGGTCCTGGTTCACACTTTTGGCCTGATGGCCGTTACCCATGCGATGGGGCACCTGGTCGCCAGATTTCGTATGCACGGACGCCGCAGCCGTATCGTCGCAATGATCAGCGTGGTGATGGGGCTCTTTGCCGTCATGACCGCGGAGGTCTGGCTCTGGGCGGGGTTATACAGGCTGCTTGATATCTTCGCCGATTTCGAAACCGCACTGTATTTTTCGACCATTACCTTTTCGACCGTCGGTTATGGCGACATCGTGCCCGCTCACGAGTGGCGTGTCCTGGCGGCGCTCGAGGGCGTGAACGGATTCCTGCTTATCGGCTGGTCGACCGCCTATCTTATTGCGGCAGGCACCCGCATCGGTCCGTTCAAGGCCGGCGAGCATTTCTGACCCAAGGCGATAATTCAGACTGCGGCCGAATGCTTGGCTTTGCCGGCTTCGAAATATTTATCGAACTTCGCCGCGATGCTTCTGACAAAGGGGCGACTTTCCGCCGGCACGACGAAACTGTCGCCATCAAGCTCGAGCAACCGCGCAGGATCATGGAGGGCTGTTGTACTTGCCTTGCTGAGAAGGCTTTGGCCGGCTTGGCCGAAGCGCTCAACCAACTCGATCGCCGAGAAGGCGAAGTCACACATCAGCCGCTCGATTACCCAGCCGCGTACGCGGTCGTCGTCGGAAAGCTCGATACCCCGCACAGCGGACAGCCCTCCCGCTTCAACCATGCGTGCATATTCGCTGGTCGAAGGCATGTTCTGTGCATAGCCCTGCCGAAACTGGCTGATTGATGACGGCCCGAGCCCGATCAATGTTTCGCAGCGATCCTCCGTGTAGCCCTGAAAGTTCCGGCGCAGAGTTCCTGCGCGGGCTGCAAGCGCCAGGGCATCGCCCGGTTTGGCGAAATGGTCGAGGCCGATTGCTTCGTATCCCCGGTCCACGATCACCCGTGCCGCCAGCTGCGATTGAGCAAACCGCTCCGCGGGACCGGGCAGCCACGCCTCGTCGATCATCGTTTGGTGTTTCTTGAACCAGGGCACATGCGCGTAGCCGAAGAGTGCCATTCTGTCCGGTTCCAGAGTCAGCGCCTGCGCCACGGTGGAACAGACACTCTCCCTGGTCTGATGCGGCAACCCGTAAAGCAGGTCCAGATTGACCGATTCGACGCCGCGCGAACGAACGCCGTCGACGACCGCCTTGGTCTGCAGGAAGCTTTGCTCGCGGTTGATCGCTTTCTGCACTTTCGGTTCGAAATCCTGCACGCCGAGACTCGCTCGCGTCATGCCTATTTCGGCGAGCGCATCGAGGCGTGCTTCGTCCATGTCATTGGGTTCGATTTCGACGCTGATCTTGGCGTCGGGAAGAAAATCGAAGCTGTTACGCAAGACGGTTGCCAGCGCCACCATGTCGTCTGGCTTGAGCATCGTCGGCGAGCCACCGCCGAAATGAACTGCCCGCACGCGACCTTTGCCTGCGACAAGACTGGCGACTGTGGCGATCTCGGCATGCAATGAGCGAAGATAGATCCTCACTGGTTCGTAGTGGCGGGTCTGCTTCGTATGGCAGGCACAGAACCAGCAAAGCTTATCGCAGTAGGGAATGTGCAGATAGAGCGAGATCTCGTCACCGCTGTCGAGTGCCTGCATCCAGCCACGACAAACGGCGGCATCGATACCTGAATGAAAATGCGGCGCGGTCGGGTAGCTGGTATAGCGCGGAACGTTCTCACCGAGCCTGGCAACTAGTTCTGGCCGCATGTCGCTATCCGATCCTCTTTGCATGGCGCGACACTGGTCACACTGGTCGCCGGCGGCCTTGATTTCGGTCAAAGCCCCCTGCAGACAAACTGCCGCAAGGCTTTTTTCTCCGCCGATGCTACGTTGTCGGCATATGGAACCCATTGGACGATCAAGATGACGGTGCGCCAGGACGTTCACAGTGCCGGCATCCCAGTGCTTTGCCAGTCGTGCGAGGCACGGCATCGCGGCGTTTGCGGCGCACTCGATCCCGAGCAATTGGTGGGGCTCGCCAAGACCTCGTCCAAACAACAGGTCAAACCGGGCATGGAGTTGATCGGTGATGCAGAGACCGTCGACTGCTATTCCAATGTGCTTTCCGGCGTGGTGAAGCTCACCAAGAGCCTTTCGGATGGACGCCAGCAGATTGTTGGCCTGCAGTTCGCCCCCGATTTCCTGGGCAGGCCCTTCAAGACGGAAAGTGCGATCAACGCCGAGGCCGCAACCACCGTTTCCTTGTGTTCTTTTCCAAAGGCCGCCATCGAGCGCATGATGAAGGAATCGCCAGAGCTTGAGCATCGTCTCTTCAAGCAGACGCTCAACGAACTGGACGAAGCACGCGACTGGATGGTGACGCTGGGGCGCAAGAGTGCTTCGGAAAAGGTGGCGAGCTTTCTCCTGATGATCGCCAGAAATATCGATCCCGCAGTTGACGCAGCGGCCGAGTCGACAAGCTTTGACCTGCCGCTGACACGCGCCGACATCGCCGATTTCCTCGGCTTGACGATCGAGACGGTCAGCCGCCAACTGACCAGGCTGCGAACAGACAGCGTAATTCGGATCGACAACAACCGGCACGTGACTGTGGAGAACATGAGCCGGCTGGAACGCCGCTCCGGCGCCTAACCGGCATCGACGACCCCGATCAGCGGCAGGACGTGCTCGCGTTCGAAGGCGATATGCCGGCGCAAGCCTTCGAAGAAGCCACGCAACATGAAGCCGATAGCCTCGGCATTCTCGACTGTCTCGCCATGGCCGATGGCCAGCAGGATTTCAGTCACCTCGCCGGCAAAGCATTCGTCCTCGACATGTTCGGCACGCAATCGACGAATTGAAGCACGGTTGGCATCGCTGCTGGTCGAAGCAGCCTCGTAGACCGGAAAGATGACCGTCTCTTCGTATTGGTGAACGTTGCGCAATAGCGGAACGATCGCATTGGCTGCAGCCAGACATGACAGGCAGTCGACCCTGGGCAGGGTGTCGGCTATTCTTTCCAAGGCATCGCAGAGCTGCAGCTTTTCCTGATGCGCACGTTTCATCAGCGTCGCCGGGACCGCTTCTCTGTCAGATCGAACTGTCAGTATCGAGCCGTCGCGGCTCGTCTCGAACAGTGTCGATCCCGGCTCCCTCTCCCTGTTCAAAAACTGTCTCCTGATCGTTTGCGCGAGCAACGCTGCCCAATCCAAAAACAAATGGCTTTGACTTGGATCAAGGCGGCGACAACGCGACTGCTGAATTGGTGTCAAGCGGATTGGCGTCCGCGCATCGGTATCGGAGGTCGGGGACAGGTCATGAAGTTCGGCACGCAAATCTTCGCTTTGGGCCTGTTCACATTCGGGGCTCTTGTGGCAGCCGGGTTCGGTGCGGACGAGCCATTCCGGCAGCATATGTGGGTGCTGTTTTTTGTGCTGCTCGGCTTTGTCGCCATCCTCATCCGCAACACGAATTTCAAGGTCGCCGCTCCGATCGACCCGTCCGCCTATATGGATGGGCCAATCCGCTATGGCGCCATCGCCACCATGTTCTGGGGTGTCGTCGGGATGCTGGTCGGCGTCGTCATTGCGTTGCAGCTTGCCTACCCCGATCTCAACATTCAGCCCTGGTTCAACTTCGGCCGCCTGCGGCCATTGCACACGTCGGGCGTCGTCTTCGCCTTCGGCGGCAATGCGCTGCTCTGCACGTCCCTCTATGTCGTCCAGCGCACCTGCCGCGCCCGGTTATTCGGCGGCGATCTCGGTTGGTTCGTGTTTTGGGGCTACCAGCTCTTCATCGTTATGGCCGCGACCGGCTACCTGCTCGGCATCACAGAGAGCCGCGAATACGCCGAGCCCGAATGGTATGTGGATATCTGGCTGACCATCGTCTGGGTCGCCTATCTCATCCTGTTCCTCGGCACGATCCTGAAACGTAAGGAGCCGCATATCTATGTCGCCAACTGGTTTTACCTCTCCTTCATCGTCACCATCGCGATGCTGCATGTGGTCAACAACCTGTCGATGCCGGCCTCATTCCTAGGTTCCAAGAGCTACTCCGCCTTTTCCGGTGTCCAGGACGCCCTGACCCAATGGTGGTACGGCCACAATGCCGTTGGCTTCTTCCTGACCGCCGGCTTCCTCGGCATGATGTATTATTTCGTACCCAAGCAGGCAAACAGGCCGGTCTATTCCTACCGCCTGTCGATCGTTCATTTCTGGGCGATCATTTTTCTCTACATCTGGGCCGGACCGCATCACCTGCACTACACCGCCCTGCCCGATTGGGCGCAGACGCTCGGCATGGTGTTTTCGATCATGCTGTGGATGCCGTCATGGGGCGGCATGATCAACGGCCTGATGACGCTGTCGGGCGCCTGGGACAAGCTCCGCACCGATCCGATCATCCGCATGATGGTTATGGCCATTGCCTTCTACGGAATGTCGACCTTCGAAGGTCCGATGATGTCGATCAAGGCGGTCAACTCGCTGTCGCATTATACAGACTGGACCATCGGACACGTCCATTCGGGCGCACTCGGCTGGGTTGGTATGATCTCGTTCGGCGCGCTCTATTATATGGTGCCGAAGCTCTGGAACCGTAACCGTCTCTATTCGCTGCGGCTGGTCACCTGGCACTTCTGGCTGGCGACCCTCGGGATCGTCGTCTACGCCTCGGTCATGTGGGTGTCCGGCATCATGCAGGGCCTGATGTGGCGCGAATACGACGAGCAGGGCTTCCTGGTCTACTCCTTCGCCGAAACGGTCGCCGCCATGCACCCCTACTATGTGATGCGCGCAATCGGCGGAGCCATGTACCTCTCCGGCGCCCTGATCATGGCCTGGAACATCGCCATGACCATCCTTGGATACCAGCGCGAGGAAGAGCCGATGCCCGGCTCCGTTCCCGCCCTTCAGCCTGCCGAATAAGGAGCCAGAAAATGGGCTTGATGGACAAACACGCGCTGATCGAGAAGAACGCCACGCTTCTACTCGTAGGTTCACTTCTCGTCGTCACCGTGGGTGGCATCGTCGAGATCGCACCTCTCTTCTACCTCGACAATACGATCGAGAAGGTCGAAGGCATGCGGCCCTATTCGCCGCTCGAGCTCGTTGGGCGCAACATCTATGTGCGTGAGGGATGTTATCTGTGCCATAGCCAGATGATCCGCCCGTTCCGTGACGAGGTCGAGCGCTATGGGCATTACAGCCTGGCGGCCGAGTCGATGTATGACCATCCCTTCCAGTGGGGATCGAAGCGTACCGGCCCGGACCTTGCCCGGGTTGGCGACCGCTACTCCAATCTTTGGCATGTCGAGCACCTCACGGACCCTCGTTCCGTGGTGCCTGAATCGATCATGCCGAGCTATGCGTTCCTGAAAGACACGCCGATCGAGGTGAAGGACTTCTCGACGCACCTGGTTGCCAACAGGCGTGTAGGCGTCCCCTACAACGATGACATGGTCGCACACGCGAACGCCGATTTGATGGCGCAGTCCGATCCCAACGCCGACACCTCCGGCCTCGAGGCCCGCTACCCAAAGGCCAAGATCGGCGACTTCGACGGCAACCCGCAACAGGTGACGGAGATGGACGCGCTGGTCGCCTACCTGCAGATGCTCGGCACGCTGGTCGATTTCAAGAATTATGACGAAGCCGCCGGCTACCGCTGAGGAGTTTTATCCATGGATTACAATTTGATGCGAGAGTTCGCCGACAGCTGGGGGCTGGTCGCCATGGCCCTTTTCTTTGTCGGCGCGATCGCCTTTGCCCTACGCCCCGGCAGCCGCAAGCTTGCCGACGAAGCTGCCCGGATTCCCCTTGAGGACGAGTGATCATGAGCGACGAGCACATCGATGAAATCTCTGGCGTTTCGACCACCGGCCACGAATGGGATGGCATCCGTGAGTTGAACAACCCGCTTCCGCGCTGGTGGGTGATAACGTTCTACATCACGATTGTCTGGGCGATTGGATACACCGTCGCCTATCCGGCATGGCCTTTGCTGCATTCGGCAACAAAGGGCGTTCTCGGCTATTCGAGCCGCAACGAAGTCAAGAACGAGCTGTCGGCGGCTGAAGCGGCGAAGGGAAAATATGTCGCCGCGATACAATCGAAGAGTGTTTCGGAGATCGCGGCAGACGATACGCTCCGCGAATTCGCCGTCGCAGCGGGTGGAGCCGCGTTCAAGGTCAATTGCGTCCAGTGCCATGGTTCCGGCGCCCAGGGCTCCAAGGGCTTCCCCAACCTCAATGACGACGACTGGCTGTGGGGCGGCAAGACGGATCAGATCCAACAGACGGTCACGCATGGCATCCGCTTCGTTTCCGATCCGGATACGCGCCTTTCAGAAATGCCGGCCTTTGGCGACATCATCACCGCCGACCAGATCAAACAGGTCAGCGCCTATGTGGCCAGCCTGTCCGAAACCGTTGGCGATCAATCGATGTTGGCGCCTGGCGCCAAGGTTTTTGCGGAAAACTGCGTGGCCTGTCACGGTGACAATGCAAAGGGCAACAAGGAGCTCGGCGCCCCGGATCTGACCGATGCCATCTGGCTCTACGGATCGGGCGAAGCGGCCATCGCCGCCCAGGTCACAGCGCCGAAACAAGGCGTGATGCCGGCCTGGGGCGCGCGCCTGGGCGAAACGAGGGTCAAGGAACTGGCGGTCTACGTGCATTCGCTCGGCGGTGGAGAATAGGAACGGGGGGCTATTCTCCGGCCCTCACCGCCCAAGCGACGAGGCCCGGCTCTGCCGGGCTTCGATTTGTTTTCGTCTGCCCCGGCGATTGACCTGCATCAACGCGGCGCAATCCGGTGGGCGGCACAATACGGTCGATGATGTATTTCGCGCATCTGCCTGCGCCCAGTCAGGACAGTTGCCCGGCGAAATCACGAGCCGCGCGACGGGAGAAACCAGTGCTGGACAATACGCAGGTAGAACGGCTCGAAGCGGAGGCGGTCAACTCCGCCAAAGTGCGACAGCCGATGTATGCCGCGCGCAAGAAGATATTTCCGAAGCGGGCCACGGGGAATTTTCGCCAGTTCAAATGGCTGGTGATGGCGGTCACGCTTGGTATTTATTATCTAACGCCGTGGCTGCGCTGGGACCGTGGCCCGTTTGCCCCCGACCAGGCAGTGCTGCTCGATGTCGCCAACAGGCGTTTCTACTTCTTCTTCATCGAGATATGGCCGCAAGAATTCTACTATGTGGCAGGCCTTCTGGTCATGGCTGGCGTCGGTCTTTTCCTGATCACGTCGACTGTCGGTCGTGCCTGGTGCGGCTACGCATGCCCGCAGACAGTATGGGTCGATCTGTTTCTGGTGGTCGAGCGGGCCATCGAGGGCGATCGGAATGCACGCATCAAGCTCGATGCCGCTTCCTGGAGCCCCCGCAAGCTCGCACTGCGGGTATCGAAACACGCCATCTGGCTGATCATAGGTGCGGCGACCGGCGGCGCCTGGATCTTCTATTTCGCCGATGCGCCGACCCTGCTCGGCGAACTCTTCACTGGCACGGCGGCTCCTGTCGCCTACATCACCGTCGCCGTGCTGACGGCGACGACCTACACGTTCGGCGGGCTGATGCGCGAGCAGGTCTGCACGTATATGTGCCCGTGGCCGCGCATCCAGGCAGCCATGCTCGACGAAAGTTCGCTCACCGTCACCTACAATGACTGGCGCGGCGAACCGCGCACGCGTCATGCCAAGAAGGTCCAGGCCGCCGGACAGCCGGTCGGGGATTGCGTCGACTGCAATGCCTGCGTCGCTGTCTGCCCAATGGGGATCGACATTCGCGATGGCCAGCAGCTCGAATGCATCACCTGCGCGCTCTGCATCGACGCCTGCGACGGCGTCATGGACAAGCTCGGCAAGGAGCGCGGCTTGATCTCCTACGCGACCCTCTCCGACTACAACGCCAACATGATGCTGGCGACTGCGGGCGCCTCCGGTTCGGTCAATCCGTCGCTGGTCAGAACAGACAACGGCCTGTTTTCAGACAGGGTGGCTCATTTCCATATCCGCAAGATCTTTCGCCCGCGGACCTACGTGTACATGGCCATGTGGTCGTTGATTGGCCTGGGCCTGCTCTATTCGCTGCTGACGCGCGACCGGCTCGAGATCAATGTCCTGCACGATCGCAATCCGCAATTCGTGACGCTGTCCGACGGCTCCATCCGCAATGGCTATACCGTCAAGCTGCTGAACATGATCCCCGAGCCAAGAACGGTCATCGTCACCATAGCAGGCTTGCCAGGCGCAGAGATGAGCATCGTCGGTGTCGACCTCCCCGCCGGTCGCTCTTTTGCGATCCAGGTCGAACCCGACCGGCTCAAGGTGTTGAAGGTTTTTGTGCGCCTGCCTGCCGAGCATATCCATGGCGAAGCGCAGACCTTCACTCTTCAGGTCGAAGACAAAGCGAGTTTCGAGTCGAACGAATACACCGCCACCTTCAACGTGCCGGAGATCGCCAGATGAACGCCACCACGCGAAGATCCCGCGAATTCACCGGCAGGCACATGTTGGCGATTATCCTTGCCTTCTTCGGGGTGGTCATCGCGGTCAATCTGACGATGGCGACGCTTGCCAACACGAGCTGGACCGGCTTGGTCGTCGAAAACACCTATGTGGCGAGCCAGGAATTCAACAGGAAGGCCGAGGAAGGACGCGCGCAGGCAGCCCTCGGCTGGACCGGCAAGCTGACCATCGCATGGGGCGAAGTCCGCTACAGCCTCACCGACGCCGCCGGCAAGCCGGTTCCCTTGCATGGCGTCAAGGTGCTGTTTCGCCATCCCGCTTACGAGAAGGAGGATGAGGCCATCAAGCTCGCCCTCGCCCCGGGTCAGGAATTCGCCGCCCTGCACACGCCGAAGGACGGTGTCTGGATCGTCGAAGTCGACGCCGATGCCGGCCTGAAGGAACCTTATCGCGACGTGCGCAGGATCATGATTTCCCATGGAGCGCTGAAATGAGCTGCTGTGCGCCGGGCGCCGAAATGGCGCTGGATCTGGTCGGCGCCACCTCGGTCCTGCCATCCAGCCAGGAAATCAGGCTGGCGAGCCGATCGCTTGGCGATGATCTTCGTCAGACCGACCTTTCCGTACCGACTGTTCACTGCGGCTCCTGCATCCAGACCATAGAGACGGCGTTGGGGAACCTCGATCACGTCGAGGCCGCTCGCGTCAACCTGTCAACGAAGCGGGTATCGGTCCGGTGGCGTGGGGACGAGGTTCCACCGTTCGTCACCGTGCTTGAGAGGCTAGGTTATCAAGCTCACCTGTTCGAGACCGAGATCGATGCAAAGGACAAGACGCTCTCGGAGCTTATCCGCGCCGTCGCTGTTGCGGGCTTCGCGGCGGGTAACATCATGCTGCTTTCGGTCTCGGTCTGGTCCGGTGCCGAAGGCGCGACACGCGACCTGTTCCACTGGGTCTCAGCGCTGATTGCCATCCCCGCACTCGCCTTCGCCGGCGGCATCTTCTTCCGCTCGGCCTGGAATGCGTTGCGCCACGGCCGCATGAACATGGACGTGCCGATCGCGGTCGGCGTCTCGCTCGCTTACGCAATGAGCCTCTACGAGACGATCAACCATGGCGATCACGCCTATTTCGACGCGTCGGTGTCGCTGCTGT
>NZ_JAMYOR010000043.1:0-54726 GCF_040319965.1 Mesorhizobium sp. M0830
GCTTGCGTCCATCGCCGGTCTCCTTCCCGGCCAACAGAATCCCGCTTGGTTACCAGAACGTTAACGATTCATGATTTCGCCCTGGGCAGGGTGACGAGCTGGCTTGCCGCGCGACGACCGAAGCGTCTATCATGCGGCGATAAATCGCTGACTTGGCGTTCTCGCCGCGATCGGCCAGGCAGGATTATGCGCGGCTGTTGTCGCCAGGGTAGATTTCAGAACGAATGAAGCAGCGCCCCCGCCAATGGCCGACAAGACACAATTCGGGTTGACCGCCGTCGACACCGTTCCCCTGCATGAGAAAGTCTATCTGGAACTCGTGCGGGCGCTGATGTCCGGCCAGTTAGCGCCGGGCCAGAAGCTGACCTCGCGCAAGCTCGCCAAGGAGCTCGGCACCAGCGACATGCCGGTGCGCAGCGCCTTCATGCGGCTTCAGGCACTGCGCGCGCTCAGCCCACTGCCGAACGGCAGCGTGGAAGTGCCGGTCATTTCGGCCGAGCGGTTTTCGCAGTTGACCGCCGTGCGCACGATCCTCGAAGGCTCGGCGACCGAGATGGCGACAAAACGCATCAACGGCAACAATCTGCGGACGATCCGACGCCACTGCACTGACCTGACCCTGGCGGCCCGCAAAGGCGATATCGACGATTACCTGCGCAAGAACCACGACTTCAAATTCTCGATCTATCGCCATTGCGGCAACGAGCAGATGATCTTCCTGATCGAGACGGTGTGGATGCAGGTCGGCCCGTTTCTCAGGAACCTTGCCATGGGCTTCGAGGATGACCTCGCCTCCATTCTCGACATCGACTATCACGAGGAAGTCGTCGCGGCGATCAAGGCCCAGGATGGCGAGCGCGCGCGCGCGGCCATCGTGCGTGATATTGACGAAGGCGCCGCGCACATCCTTCAGCAGGCCAGATTTCCGGACGCTAGAGGTTAGAATGGATCACCCGACGCCTATCGTTCCTTTCAGCGGACTGTCGCAAAACCTTCGTGATTGGCTGAAGCCTCCCCAACGTCGTCATCCCTGGGCGAAGCAGGAGCGAAGCTCCGTCGCGGAGACCCCGGGATCCATGCCGCGACCTTGGTCGAAGAATGCAACGGAGCAGAATTCTGCAACGCAGCAACGCTCGGACATCGCGGCATGGATCCCTTGGGCTGCGAAGCAGCTCCAGGGGTCTGCGCCGCGTCGCTACGCTCCTTGCTCCGCCCGTGGATGACGACGTGACCGATGTTTCCGCCAATCGCCAAGGCATGCGGTTCGTCACCGTCAAGACTTTCTCGCCGAAGAAGCAGGCATCGGCCCAAGAGCTGGGGGCCGACATCACAGCCTGAATGCCCCTTGGCTTTCCGGCTTCTTGCCTCTATGTTGCGATCGCAGATCGCGCAATTGGTTTTTGAAATGCCTCCCGACATCCCAGCTAGTGAATTGAAAAAATAAGGAAAAGCCCTTGGCGACAGCCAGGTCCGTTTTTCGAAAACTCACAAGCTATCTTTACCGGGGACAATGCAGCCGATCAGGCTTGCGGGACCTTCAAAAACCAGAGGTTATAAATTGAGCGATGCAATTGCTGACGTTTTAAACTGGCTCGAAAGCAGAACCGACATCCAGAGCCTGAGGGCGGCGGTGTGCGATCTCAACGGCATCATGCGCGGCAAGCGCATTCCCGTCGAGCAGGCAAGGAAGGCGCTGGAAGGCAAGCTGCGCATGCCTTATTCGCTGATCGGGCTCGATGTCTGGGGCGAGGATATCGAAGGCAACACGCTGGTCTTCTCGACCGGCGATGCCGATGGGCTTTGCCAGTGGACAGGGCGCGGCATTCTGCCGGTCGCCTGGACGGCGCACCCGACGGCGCTCATCCCGCTCTGGCTCGCAGACGAAAGCGGCGCGCCCTATCTCGGCGACCCGCGACGGGCGCTGGCCCGCATCCTCGATCGCTACAAGGCTTTAGGCCTGACCCCGGTCGCGGCAACGGAACTCGAATTCTACCTCGTCGATCCGCAATCGCAGCGGCCGGTCGGACCTGTGTCACCGGTGACCGGGCGCCGTCTCGATTCCGATGCGGCGCTGTCCATCGACGAGATCGACGACTTCGAATCCTTCATCCATGACGTCTATGAGGCATGCCGGACGCAAGGCATTCCCGTCGACACGGCCATCGCCGAGAACGGTGTCGGTCAGTTCGAGATCAATCTGAATCATGTCGCGGATGCATTGCGGGCGGCTGACGATGCGGTGCTGTTCAAGCGCACGGTGAAGGGCATTGCCCGCAAGCACGGCTTTGCCGCTTGTTTCATGGCCAAGCCCTATGGCGACCGAGCCGGCAACGGCTTTCACGTCCATTTCAGCCTGGTCGACACCGAAGGCCGCAATGTCTTCGACGACGGCACCGATCAGGGTTCGGAGATCATGCGCCACGCGGTCGGCGGCCTGCTTGCGGCAATGGCCGAGAGCACGCTGGTGTTCGCACCGCACTTCAATTCGTACCGCAGGCTACGCCCACGGTCCTACGCGCCGACCGCCGTCGCCTGGGGTTACGAGAACCGCATGGTGGCGATCCGCATTCCCGGCGGACCGAGCGGTGCGCGCCGCATCGAGCATCGCGTTTCGGGAGCGGACGCCAATCCCTACCTGGTGCTTGCCGCCATACTGGGCGCCGCACTGATTGGCATTGAGAGACAGTTGTCGCCTGGCGATCCAACGGGTAGCGATGGCCAGGGACTTCCGCCGGCAAAGCTGCCACCGGACTGGGCTTCCGCCATCGCCGCCTTTGAAAGCGGAACGCATGTGGCGGAGATCTTTCCGGCGATCCTGCGCGACTCCTTCGTTGCCTGCAAACGCCAGGAGCTGAACACGTTCGCGCTGAATGTCAGCGATTTCGAGATCGAGACATACCTCGAGAGCGTCTGAGGCCAGACTCAAGGCTTGCACGATGCGGTCGCCCCTTGGGCGACCCGTTGGATTGTCAAAACGTCTCGACCCAGGGCCGAAGTTCAAGCTCCGAACTCCAGGCGCTACGATGCTGGCGATGGGCCGCGAGATAGGCCTCGGCGACGGCGTCCGGCGACAGGCGGCGGTCCGGCCGGTCCGGGTCACCGGGCTGACCGGGCGGCTCGATCGCCCCGTCGATGATGAAATGCACGACGTGGATGTTCCTCGGGGCGAGTTCGCGGGCCATGGACTGCGCCAGGCCGCGCAGGCCGAACTTCGGCATGGCAAAGCCGGCCGAGCCGGAAAATCCCTTCACACTGGCGGTGGCGCCGGTGAACAGGATCGATCCGGAACCCCGGACAAGGAGCCGACGCGCCGCCTGCTGGCCGACCAGGAAGCCGCCATAGGCGCCGACCAGCAATGCCTGTTTGACCGCTTCGGTATCGAGTTCGGCGATCGGGCCGCGCGTGCGCGCGCTGGCATTGAACACCACGAGCGCCAGCGGGCCGGCCTTGTCGGCGGCGTCGAACAGCTTGGCCACCGATGCGGCGTCGGCGACATCCGTCTCGACGGCAAGCGCACCGGTCTCGTCGACCAGAGCACTCAGCTTCTCCACGTTGCGGGCGGCCAGAACCACGCGAAAGCCTTCGCGGGTGAGAAGACGCGCAAGCGAGGCGCTCAAACCAGCGCCGGCGCCTGCGATGACGGCCACATCGGATGTCATGATTTTTCTCTCCTTGCGGATTTCGGCGGAAGCGTTTCGCCTGATTGGGCAGGGTCGCGCCTTCGCGGGTGACAGGCAAGAGATGGAATTGCTGCAGTTGTTGAGCCAGAAGGGCCGTGGGCCCGGCGTTGCGCGGTCCAAGTATCGCCTGTGGCGCTACGAAGGCCGTTCCGCCTTCAGCACCGAAACCGCCGCTTCGCTGTTGTGGACATACTCGTTGGCGTCCGGCTGCTTCTGCACCAGCAGGATGAACAGCAAGTCGGTCAGCGCCAATTGCGCGTCGCGCGCGGTGATCGAGGACGAGCGCGCCCGCTCCTCGTCGGCGATGGTGTAGAGGCAGATGTCTGCGACGCGGCTGAGCGGATTGTCGTGCAGGCCGGTGACCGCGATCACGGTCGTGCCGCGCTTGTACGCAAGCTCGGCGATGCGCAAGGTTTCGATGCTGGCGCCGGAATAGGAGAGTGCGAACAGCACGTCGCCTGGCCCGAGCGTCGAGACATTGGCCATCTGGATGTGGCTGTCGCTGTCATGCAGGACATTGCGGCCAAGCTTCATCAGCTTGTAGGAGAAATCGCGCGCCACCAGCGAGGAAGCGCCGACGCCGACCAGATGGATGCGGCGCGCGCCATCCAGCAATTCCAGCGTCCTGGAGATGATGCGCTCGGTGTTGGCGGCGACCGTGCGCTGCATCGACAGGAGCTTGCTGCCGATCAACTTCTTCAAAATGACCTGGTAGTTGTCGCCGACCTCGATCGACCCGTGGATCATGCCCGCCGGCACCTGCCATTCCTGCGCCTTGGCCTCGCTGACGGCGAGCTTGAGCTCCTGATAGCTGGCATAGCCGAGCTTCTGGCTGAACTTGACGACGCTCGACTGGCTGCGTCCGATCTCGGCGGCAAGAGCCGCCGTCGACAGGCGCAGCATCTGGTCGGGATTGTCGACGATGTACTGGCCGATCTCACGATCGCCAGGCGCCATGCCGTCGAGCTTCGCATTGATCCTGTTCAGAACTGACACGGATTCCCTCGCGCTTTCAGGTGACGGCAAAAGGAATAAAATATTCCAATTCCGATTGACAGCCAAGAACGTAGAATTAATTCTCGACCGATCGGGCCAAGATCCGGAATTCGGAGCAACATCTCCAGAGCGAGCCGCCCGTGTGTGGCCGGCTTTCGCACAAAGGTTTCAGACCATGGACAGATTGCGGATCGTCGGCGGACAAAGACTGGAAGGCGCGGTCACCATATCCGGCGCCAAGAACGCGGCTTTGCCGCAGATAGCGGCCGCGCTGCTCAGCCCCTACCCGGTCGAACTGACCAATCTGCCTGATGTGACCGACGTCGAAAACATGCTCGGCGTGGTGCGGCTTCATGGCGCCCAAGTGACGCGGTCGGCGCATGCCGCGACGATCGACACAAGTGCCGCCGTTTCCAAGGAGACCTCCTACGATACGGTGAGAAAGATGCGGGCGACGGTGCTGGTGCTGGCGCCGCTGCTGGCGCGTTTCGGTCATGCCCGAGTTTCGCTGCCGGGCGGCTGCGCGATCGGTGCGCGGCCGGTCGACATGCATGTCTCAGCACTCGCAGCACTGGGCGCCAGGATTGCCATCGAGAACGGTTCGATCGTCGCATCAGCGCCGAACGGGCTGACCGGCACGCGCATCGTCCTGAGCTCACCGTCGGTCGGCGCGACGGAAACCGCCATGATGGCGGCGACCTCGGCCAAGGGCGAAACCGAGATCCTCAACGCGGCCCGCGAACCCGAAGTGGCTGATCTCGCCGCTTGCCTCAACGCCATGGGCGCGCGCATCGAGGGTGCCGGAACGCACCGCATCCTGATTGCCGGCGACACGAGCTGGCATGCAGCTAGGCACGACATCATCCCGGACCGGATCGAGGCCGGCACCTATGCGATTGCCGCAGCGATCACCGGCGGCCAGCTAGAGCTGACCCACGCCCGGCTCGAGCACATGGCCTCGGTGGTGCAATTGCTGGAGGCCACCGGCGTCAGCGTCTGGCCCGGCGACCGCGGGCTTATCGTCTCGCGCGATAGGCCGCTCAAGGCTGTCGATCTCACCACGGAACCCTATCCCGGGTTTCCGACCGACCTTCAGGCGCAGTTCATGGCGCTGATGTGCTGCACTGACGGCGCATCGCTGCTACGTGAAACCATCTTCGAGAATCGCTTCATGCATGTTCCCGAATTGATGCGGCTCGGCGCCAACATCAAACTGCAGGGCACCACGGCGCTGGTGCGCGGCGGCGCGAAGCTGCACGGCGCGCAGGTGATGGCCACCGATCTACGCGCTTCAGTGTCGCTGGTGCTGGCGGCGCTGGTCGCCGAGGGAGAAACCATCATCAACCGGGTTTACCACCTCGACCGCGGCTATGAGCAACTGGACCACAAGCTGCGCCTGTGCGGCGCCGATATCGAGCGGCTGAGCGCATGAGCCCGGGGCGCTATTTTCTCGGCGTCGACGGAGGCGGCACCGGCTGTCGCGCCCGCATCGAGGACTCGGGTGGAACCGTGCTGGGACAAGGACTGTCGGGCCCGGCGACGACGCGGCTCGGCATCGACGCCGCCTGGGCGTCGGTCGCGAAAGCGTTTGGCACTGCGGTCGAAGAGGCGGGCTTCGGGGCTGCGGAGATCGCCCGGACGCACGCCGGCATCGCCCTTGCCGGCATCGGCCGCAAGGGCGCGCTGGAAGCACTCAGGGCGATCGCACATCCCTTCGCAAGCATCGATTTCGTCAGCGACGGCGTCGGCGCCTGCCTGGGCGCGCATTCGGGCCAGGACGGCGCCATCGTTATCGCCGGCACCGGTTCGATCGGCCTCGGCTTTGTCGACGGACGCGACCTGCGTGTCGGCGGCTACGGCTTTCCGATCTCCGACGAGGGCAGCGGTGCCGATCTCGGCCTGAAAGCCGTGCAGCTGGCGTTGCGCGCCCATGACGGCCGGCATGAGCGGACAGCACTTCTGGCAGAAGTGATGCAGCGTTTCGAGGACGATCCGATGGAAGCGGTCGCCTGGATGGACCGCGCCACTCCCACGGACTATGCCGCCCTGGCGCCGATGGTGATGCGCCACGCCGATCAGGGCGATCCAGTCGGACGGCGCATCGTGCAAAGTGCGGCCGAGCAGATCGATACGCTGGTGCGGGTGCTGTTCGAAAAAGGCGCGCCGCGTGTGGCCTTGCTCGGCGGCCTCGCCAGCGCGCTCGAACCGTGGCTCTCCCCCGATGTCCGGCGCCGGCTGAAACCTGCTGACGGCGATGCCGTGTCCGGCGCGATCATTCTTGCCAGGAGGTCCCTTCACCGACATCAGCGTCTTGCCACGAAGGAATAAAATATTCCAGATTTCTGTTGACGATACGAATATCCAATTCTAAAAAGTTAACAGAGAAAACAGGGTAGCAAGGACGGGCTCTTGGCCCGTATATGCCGCTCCCGATCGGCGAGCCATGCTCATCCGGCTGTGCCGCGTGGCTCTTGAAAGCACTGGGATGACGGAGCAAGGGTTGATGTCTGAGCTGGACCGGCTGGTCTCCGAAGGCCGGAACCCGAGGACGATGGACATCGACCTGCTGCCGACCATAGACGTCCTGCGCAAGATCAATGACGAGGACAAGGCTGTTGCGGCGGCTGTCGAAAAGGTCCTGCCTGAAATCGCTGCTGCGGTGGACCGTATCGTGCTTGCCTTCCAGAGAGGCGCGCGGCTCGTCTATATGGGCGCCGGCACCAGCGGCCGGCTTGGCGTTCTCGATGCATCGGAGTGTCCGCCCACCTTCGGCGTGCCCGAAGGCATGGTGGTCGGCCTGATCGCCGGCGGTCCCGACGCCCTGGTGCGGTCGACGGAAGGCGCCGAGGACGATCCGAAAATGGGCGCCAAGGCATTGCGGGAGATCACGCTCACAGCAGACGACGTGGTGGTCGGCATCGCGGTCAGCGGCCGCACGCCCTATGTCATCGGCGGATTGAACTATGCCCGGCAGGTGGGCGCAACGACGGTCGCCCTGTCCTGCAATCCGGCCTCGACCATCGCCGACATCGCCGACATTGCCATCTCGCCGGTTGTCGGCCCGGAAGTGCTCACCGGCTCGACCCGGCTGAAGTCGGGAACCGCGCAGAAGCTGGTGCTCAACATGCTGACCACTGCCTCGATGATCCGCATCGGCAAGAGTTACCAGAACCTGATGGTCGACCTTAACCCGTCGAACAAGAAGCTTGTCGCGAGGGCGATCAGGATCGTCATGCAGACGACCGGCTGTAGGGCGCAACAGGCAAAACAGGCGCTCGGCCAAACCGGCAACGATGTGAAACTGGCGATCCTGGTGACGATCACCGGCACGGGTGTCGAGGAGGCGCGCGCGGCTCTCGGCAAGGCCGGCGGGTTCCTGCGAAAGGCAATCAGCGACATGACGGCATGAGCCGCATAGACTGGGCCGATGGTCCAAAGCATGTGTGTCTTGGAAGCAGTCGGCAGAACTGCAAGGCATCGAGTCAAATCACAAAGGGAGACGAAAATGGCAAGGCATCTCACAAGAACACTGCTTTCAGGTATCACGCTGGCCGCGATGCTCGGCATTGCGACGGTTTCGAGCCACGCGGCAACGCTGCACATGGCCTGGTCACAGGACGCCACGGGACTTGATCCGCACAAGCAGACGGCCTTTTCGTCGCTGCGGCTGCTGGAACTGATCTATGAGCCGCTGGTGCGGGTCGACGCCAGCCTGCAGATCATCCCTGCCATCGCCACCTCCTGGGAGTTCACCAAGGACGGCAAGGAGCTGACCTTCAAGCTCGACCCCAAGGCGAAATTCCAGGACGGCGCCGCCGTGACCTCGGCCGACGTCAAGGCATCGTTCGAACGCATCCTCGACGAGAAGACGGGGGCTGCGGCTCGTGCCAACTTTCTGTCGATCGCAAGCATCGATACGCCGGATGCAGCGACTGTCGTGTTCCATCTTTCGCAGCCCGATGCGCCCATCCTGACCGCGATGAGCGACGTCAACGCTGCCATCGTCCCGGCCGGCGAAATCAAGGCCGGCTCGATCGGCACCAAGGCTTTAGGCTCGGGACCCTTCAAGCTCGACAAATGGGATCCCAACGCAAAGGAGGTCTTGAGCGCCAACAAGGATTGGGCCGGGGGCGCAACCGGTGTCGACGGCATCGAAATCAGCGTGCTTCCCGATGAAGCGGCGATCCTGGCCGCCATGCGCACCAAGCAGATCGATTTCGCGCTGCTCAACGACCCGCTCGTCGCCACGCTGGTGCCGAAGGAATCCAGCCTGCAGTTGAACCGCGTGCCGGTGCTCGCCTATCACGTGCTGCAGCTCAATCCGTCGCGCAAGCCGATGACCGAGCTCAAGGTGCGCCAGGCCATCTCCTGCGCCATCGATCGCCAGGAAGTGCTGGACACCGCTTCGCTGGGCGAAGGCAAGGTCACCGGGCCACTGACCATTCCGGCGCTCGCGACCGACCCGAGCCAGTTGTTCTGCTACAAGCGCGACGTCGAAAAGGCAAAGAAGCTGATGCAAGAGGCCGGCTATGCCGACGGCTTTTCGGCGACCGTTATCGGCGCCACCGGCGAACCGCCGACGGCAGCGGCGGAGGCCCAGGTCATCCAGTCGCAGCTCGCCGAAATCGGCGTCAAACTCGACATCAAGATGATGGAGCTCAACGTCTATGTCGATGCCTGGCTGAAGGGCGACTTCGACATGGCGATCGCCTTGAACGGCGGCCGCGCCGATCCCTACACGATGTACAACCGCTACTGGACCAAGGCGGGCAATCTGCAGAAGGTGGCGAACTACATCGACGACACGCTCGACAGCCAGATGCAGCAGGGCCGCGCCGAAACCGATCCGGCTAAACGCAAGGCGATCTTCGCCGCGTTCGAAAAGCATCTCACCGAAATGTCGCCATGGATCTGGCTCTACACGTCCTATAGCTATACGGCCCAGCAGAAGAACATCGCCGGGTTCGTGCCGACGCCCACCGGCACGCTGTTCAGCCTGAGCAAGGTTACCATTCAGCCGTAGTCGCCGCAGGCATTGGACGAGAGGACTTCTTCGCGTGAATTATCTGATGCGACGACTGCCGACGTTTCCTCTCGTCCTGCTTGGCGTATCCGTCCTGATCTTCGTGGCGATCCGGATGGTGCCGGGCGATTCGATCACGGCGATGCTGGGCACCGAAGCCGGGCTGCTGACGCCGGCACAGCGCGACTCGCTCGCCGCCTATTTCGGCACCGACCAGCCCTGGTTCGTCCAGTACTGGCGCTGGATAGGCGGCATCCTGCATGGAAATCTCGGCATCTCGGTCACCTATGGCAGGCCGGTGCTCGACGTCATCCTCGAGCGCTTTCCACTGACGCTTGAACTGGCCGTTCTATCGATGGTCATCGCGCTCGCTGCCGGCATGCCGGCCGGGATCTATGCCGCCACGCACAACGAGAAGCTGTCCGATTTGGGAGTGCGCATCGTCGCCATGATCGGCCAGTCGACGCCGAGCTTCGTGCTAGGCCTGCTGATCATCTACACGCTCTCGGCCGGCTTCGGCGTGCTACCGGCGATGGGCGAATTCGCGCCGCTCTGGCAGGATCCCTTGCGCAATCTCAGCCAATTGATCCTGCCCGCCATCACGCTCGGCTTCGCCTTCGCGGCGTCGGTCACCCGCATATCGCGCTCTGCCATGCTCGATGTGTTGAGCGACGACTATGTGCGGACCGCGCGCAGCAAGGGCGCCTCGGCGCGCAGCGTCATCTGGCGGCACGCTCTGCCCAACGCGCTCATCCCGGTCGTGACGCTGAGCGGCATCGAGTTCGGCTACCTCCTGGGCGGCGCGGTGATCGTCGAGCAGATCTACGCGCTGCCCGGCCTCGGTCGCATGGTGCTGGACGCGATCCAGCAGCGCGACTACGCGCTGGTGCAGGGCAGCGTGCTGTTCATCGCCTTGAACTTCATGATCGTCAATCTTCTGGTCGATCTCGCCTATGTCGCGCTCGATCCGCGCATCCGGCTTGGAGACTCCTGATGCGCATCCTGCGCGCCATCTTCGGCCACGGCAGCGGCCGCATCGGCGGCGTCATCGTCGGCGCCTATATCACGGTCGCCATCCTCGCCATGCTGGGGCTGACGCCGCACAATCCCATCACGCAGTACCGCGTCGACCGACTGCATGCCCCCAACGGCGTCTACTGGATGGGTACCGACCTGTTTGGCCGCGACGTGGCCAGCCGGCTGATGGCAGGCATCGGCCAGTCCTTCACGGTCGCCTTCTTTTCGGTGGCCTTCGCCGCTCTGGCTGGCACCGTGCTCGGGCTGGCCGCCGCCTGGCTCGGCCGCCGCTGGGACGGTGCTGTCATGCGGATCATGGATGTGCTGCTGGCCTTCCCGGCCATCCTTTTGGCGCTGCTCATCGTCACCGTCGCTGGACCCGGCACTTGGACCAGCGTCGTTGCCATCGGCATCGTCTACACTCCGATATTCACCCGCGTGGTGCGTGGCCCTGCACTGTCGCTCAAGGCGCGTGAATTCGTCGATGCCGCACGCACCTTCGGCAGCAGTTCCGGCTACATCGTGACGCGCCATCTGCTGCTCAATCTGGTGGCGCCCTTGACCGTGCAGGTGACGCTGGCGCTGGCATGGTCGCTTTTGACCGAAGCCGGTCTGAGCTTTCTTGGCCTCGGCACACAGCCGCCGGCGGCCTCGCTCGGCCTGATGCTGAGCGACAGCCGCAATCTGATGGAGACCGCCCCCTGGCTGATGATCTTTCCGGGCCTGACGATCATGATCAGCATCCTCGGCTTCAACCTGCTTGGCGATGCCCTGCGCGATATCCTCGACCCGAAGATGCGGAGAGCGCCGGCATGATGCCGCTGCTGTCCGTTCGCGACCTGCGCGTTGGCTTCGGCCGCGATCCGCAAGCCAACGAGGTGGTGCGCGGCATAAGCTTCGATCTGGCTGATGGCGAGACGCTGGCCATAGTCGGCGAAAGCGGCTCGGGCAAGTCCGTCACCGCGCTCTCGATCAACCGCCTCATCGATTTCGGCGGCGGCCGCATCACCGGCGGCGCCATGACGCTGAAACGCGCCGACGGCAGCCTTTTCGACCTGATGACCGCGACCGAACCGCAACTGACCGGCATTCGCGGCGCCGAGATCGGCATGATCTTCCAGGAGCCGATGACCTCGCTCAACCCGGTGCTGACTATCGGCTGGCAGATCGAGGAATCCTTTCGCCTGCACCGCGGCCTGACCGGCAGGCAAGCCACGGCAGCGGCCAAGGATGCGCTCGACCGCGTGCGCATTCCCGATGCCGCGCGGCGGCTGAAATACACGCCCAACCAGCTGTCGGGCGGCATGTTGCAGCGGGTGATGATCGCCATTGCCCTGGCCTGCAATCCGCGCCTGCTGATCGCCGACGAGCCGACGACGGCACTCGACGTGACGGTGCAGGCGCAGATCATGGCGCTGCTTGCCGAACTGAAGCGGGAAACCGGCATGTCGATGATCTTCATCACGCACGACATTGGCCTGGTCGCCGGCATCGCCGACAAGGTGATGGTGATGCAGAACGGCCAGGCCGTCGAGCAAGGCGAGTTGAACCAGATCCTCGACAATGCGCAGCATCCCTATACGCAGCATCTGCTGCAGGACGTGCCGCATTTCACCAATGGGAGCACAACGCGTTCGGACGGACGGCGCGACAAGGTCGCGAGCCACGAGCCGGCCTTGAAGGTCGACGGCCTCGTGGTGCGGTTTCCTCTCAAGAGCCGTTTCTTCAGCCGCGCCACCGGCGCCGTGCATGCCGTCGACGGCGTCGATTTCGACCTGATGCCGGGCGAAACATTGGCCATCGTCGGCGAGAGCGGTTCAGGCAAATCGACCACCGCGCGTGCCGTCCTGGGGTTGGTGCGGTCGACGCGCGGCAGCTTCTCGGTCGGCGCTAGAAAAGCGTCTGCTCAGCAAAGCGCCCTGCCCGTGCAGATGGTGTTCCAGAACCCCTACGCGTCGCTCAATCCGAGGCTCAGCATCGAGAGCATCCTGGCCGAACCGGTGATCGCCACCGGCGGTCGGGTCGATGCCGGAACGCGGGCCAGGATGGCGAGCCTGCTGGAACGCGTCGGCCTGCCGAAAAACAGCCTGGAGCGCTACCCCCATGAATTCTCCGGCGGCCAGCGGCAAAGGCTGTGCATCGCCCGCGCACTGATGCTCAACCCTTCCGTCGTCGTCCTCGACGAAGCCGTGTCCGCCCTAGATGTCTCGGTACAGGCGAAAGTGCTGGAGCTGCTGGTCGATTTGCAGCGCGAGTTCGGGCTAGCCTATCTGTTCATCTCGCACGACATGGCGGTCGTCGAGCGGATCGCGCACAGGATCGCCGTCATCTATGCCGGCCAGATCGTCGAGATCGGTGACGCGACCTCGGTGCTGTCGCAACCGAAGCATTCCTATACCAAAAAACTCATTGCCGCCGTTCCGACCATCGACCGACGGCACGAGCATTTCGAGCTTGATACGCGCCAGGTTCCCTCGCTTGTGCGGCCGCAGGGGTTTGAGCCGGCTCCGGCGAAATGGGAGCAGTTTGGGCGGGATCATATGGCGAGGGTGGAAGGGTGATGGGTGGTGCGCAGACACTTCTAAACTCGGAGGGACAGCACCCCCCTCTGCCCTGCCCGGCATCTCCCCCGCAAGGGGGGAGATCGGATGTCGCCTCGGCTTTCGCCAATCTCCAAGATTGGAAGGTTGGCGGGACATCAACGCTGCCAATCTCCCCCCTTGCGGGGGAGATGTCCGGCAGGACAGAGGGGGGTGTGACGGATCACGGCCTCTCGGACGGAGGCCAACATTGAACCACCTCTCCCAACTCTTCAATCGCGCATTCCAACCGCTAGCAACGGCAGTTTCCACCAAGCGCATACCCGGCGGCGTGCTCGGCATCGCCGATAAAAACGGCGGCCGCATCATCCGATCGATCGGCTCGGCCCAGCTAGTGCCGAAGCACCGCCCCATGCGGGACAACACCTGGTTCGACCTGGCATCGCTAACTAAGGTCATCTTCACAACGCCGCGCATCCTGGCACTGGCGGAAGATGGGGTCATCGATCTCGATGCGCCGCTGGTCTCGGTGCTGCCGGACCTGCGCCAGTATGATGCCGAAGCCTGGGAGCGGAAGGTGACGTTTCGGCAGTGCCTCGGCCACCAGACGCCCTTTCCGGCGGTCGAGCCGATCTACACGTATGGGCGCGACCCCGAACTGCTGCGCGCCTTCGTCCTGCAGCGCGAATGGCGGGCCCGCGACCCGGTCTATTCCGACATCAACTTCATCCTGCTCGGCTTTGCGCTGGAGCGGCTGTCGGGGAAAACGATCCGGAACATGGATCCCGGCCCCGGATTCGCCTGGTCCGCCGAACCGGATGCTGCCGCCGCGACCGAGGACTGCACCTGGCGCCATCGCGTGCTGTCCGGCGAGGTCCACGACGACAATTGCTCGGCGCTGCAAGGCGCGGGTCACGCCGGCCTGTTCGGAACAGCCGCTTCGGTGCTGGATTTCGCGCAAGGGCTGCTGAGCGACGCATCCGAACGTTCGATCGCGCTGATGCGCACGCCGCTGTCGGCCACCCGCACCCATGGCTGGGAGCGCCCCTATGAAGGCTGGTCCGGCGGGACCTTGTGCAGTCCGGGCACTATCGGCCACACCGGCTTTACCGGCACGGGACTGTGGATCGACTTCGACGGAGGCAAGGCCTGGACCTTGCTCACCAACCGGATCCATCCGACACGTCATTTCGACAGTGGAATCGGTTCGCTTCGGCAGGCGGTCGGCGATCTCGTCAATGGAGCTCAATAATGGAACCAATCTGGGCCGTCGGCCTGATGACCGGCACCGTGCTGGACGGCAACATCGACGTCGCACTGATCAAGACCGATGGCGAACGGATCGACGATTTCGGCACCTATCGGCTGATGCCTTATCCCTCGTCGATCCGCACCCTGCTGGAAGAGACTCTGATGGAGGCACGGGCCTGGAACTTCACCGGGCCGGAGCCGGCGATCTTTCGCAAGGCGGAGGAAGCGCTGACGCGAGCCCAGTCGGCGGCGGTCAGGGAATTGGTCGAAGGCTATGGCATGACGATGGCCGACATCGGTGTCGTCGGCTTTCACGGCCAGACGGTGCTGCATCGTGCGCCGCAGGCCGGACGGTTGGGCCAGACCCGGCAGCTCGGCGACGGCGAGTTGATGCACGCCATCTTGGGCACCAAGGTCGCCTACGATTTCCGTTCGGCCGACATGCGCGCAGGCGGGCAAGGCGCGCCCTTGGCCGCTGTCTATCACACGGCGCTGATGCGCAGCGCCGGCGCCAATGGCGAGGTGGCGGTGCTCAATCTGGGCGGCGTCGCCAACATCACATGGTGGGATGGAGCCGACAATGTCGTTGCTTTCGATACCGGCCCCGCCAATGCGCCGCTCAACGATTTCATCAAATCGAAAGGGCTCGGCGAAATGGACCGCGATGGCACGCTTGGCCGTGCGGGCAAGGTCGACGAGGCCCGGCTCGCCAAGCTGTTGCAGCACCCCTATCTGAGCAAAGCCTATCCCAAATCGCTGGACCGTTTCGACTTCGGTGCCGCGATGGCGGGCGGTTTGAACGCCGAAGACGGTGCTGCCCTGCTCACCGCCTTCACCGCTGCCGCCGTCGGCAAGGCGCTCGATCTTTTGCCGCGCCGGCCCAGAAAGCTGGTGGTCAGCGGCGGCGGGCGCCACAACCCGACGATGATGGCGATGCTCGCCAGCCGCGCCGGCGTCGAGGTGGTGCAGGCCGAAACTCTGGGCTGGAGCGGGGACGCGGTCGAGGCGGAGTGCTTCGCCTTCCTCGCGGTTCGCGTGCTGCGCGGCCTGCCGATCAGTTTTCCGAGCACTACCGGCGCACCGCAGCCGATGCGCGGCGGAAGGCTGGCCGGGTAGTCAGCCAACCAGTCTCTTTTGCAGGAAGATGCGGCTGCGGCCGACCGGGAAATCGGCCAGCGTGCCGAAGGGCCGATAGCCCTGGCGCTGATAGACCTTGGCGGCGTTTGGATTGAAGGTATCGATCCAGGCATTGTTGCAGCCGCGCGCAACAGCTTCCTGTTCGGCCGCGTCCAACATAGTGCCGGCCACGTGCTGGCCGCGCAGCCTCTCATCGACCCACAGCCATTGCACATAGAGCCAGCCCCAGGCGGTGTAGCCCGAAATGCCGGCAACGACCGCACCGGCCTCGTCGCGCACGAACACGGCCAGGGCCTTCCTTTCGGAAGCACCGACATCGCCATCGTTGAACGCCGTCAGACGCTCGCCGAGAAAGGTGAGTTCTTCCGGCAGGGGATTTGCCGTCGTTTCAAGTGTCGTCTTCATATCGATCCCCGAACAGGGTGCGCGTCCTGATCGCCGCCATTGCGAAATTCGGACGCGGCGATGCCGTAGCGCTTGAGCTTGTCGTAGAAGGTCTTGCGCGGCACGCCGAGCGCGTCGATGGCGCTGCGCACATCGCCACCATGGTCGCGCAGCGCATCGCGGATGAGTTCTGCCTCATAGAGGCCGACCCGTTCGGGCAGCGTCGCCTCCGGTTCTGGTACGCGGGTGGGAACCACTTTCATCTCGTCGTCCGGGCCGAGGCCGAGCGCGACGCGATCGGCAAAATGGGCTAGCTCGCGCACATTGCCCGGCCAGGCATGCGACTGGAGATGGTCGCTGACCGCCGCGTTCACCTTCGGGACGGGCCGTCCGAACCGTTCCGAGGCCTTGCCGAGGAAATGCCCGAACAGCATCGGGATGTCGCCGCGCCGCTCACGCAGGGGCGGGATCCGCAGCGTCACCACGTTGAGGCGAAAATACAGGTCCTCGCGAAAGTCGCCGCGCCGGTCTGGCCGGCCGAGATCGACCTTGGTCGCGGCGACGACCCTGAGGTCGACGCGGCGGGTCTCGTTCGAGCCAAGCGGTGTCACGCTGCGCGTTTCGAGCACCCGCAGCAGCTTGACCTGGAGGGCTGGCGGCATGGATTCGATCTCATCGAGAAACAGCGTGCCGCCGCTGGAATGCTCGATGCGGCCGATGCGCCGCCGCTGCGCGCCGGTGAACGCTCCGGCCTCGTGACCGAACAGTTCGCTTTCTATCACGGTCTCCGGCAGGGCGCCGCAATTCAGTGCCACGAAGGGTTTTGCCCGCCGCCGCCCCCATCTGTGCAGGAGGTCCGCCACCACTTCCTTGCCGGTTCCAGTCTCCCCTTCGACCAGCACGTCGACATCCATGTCGGCGATCTGGCGCAAGGTCTCGCGCAGGCGCCGGATGGCGGGCGCTTCACCGATCAGCGGCAAGCCGTCGGCGGCTTGTGCGGCGGCCTCGCGCAGCCGCCGGTTCTCCATCACCAGCCGCCGCTTCTCCGATGCCCGTTTCAGCGCCTCGACTAGGCGATCGCCGGCATAGGGTTTCGGGATGAAATCGTAAACGCCGTCCTTGAGCGCGGCCACCGCAAGATCGACATCGCCATGGCCGGTGACCAGGATCACAGGTATGTCCGGATCGATCGCCTTGATGCGGTCGAACAGTTGCAGACCGTTCATGCCCGGCATGCGGATGTCGCTGACGACCACGCCCTCAAAATTCCCATCGACGACATCAAGCGCAGCCCCGGCGGCGTCGAGCGCCACCACGGTGAAACCGGCAAGCTCGAGCAATTGCGTGGTGGCGTGAAGCAGGTCCGCATCGTCGTCGACGAGCGCCACCAGCCCTGATCGGTCCGTCATTCTATCCGCCTCAGGTCGATGGTGAAGGATGCGCCGCTGGCGCTGCCGGGGGCGCTGGCGCTGCCGGGATCGAGTCGCAGCGTGCCGCCGAGTTCCTGGGCGATCTCCTGCGAAATCACCAGTCCGAGGCCAAGCCCCTTTTCTTTCGTGGTCTGGAACGGCATGAACAGACTGCCGGCGGCCTCCGACCCAAGGCCAGGGCCGTTATCGCGCACCGAAATCAGCACCCGATCGTCGCGCTCGGCGAGTTCAATCTCGATGCGGGGATCAGGCTGGTCCTTCATGGCGTCGAGCGCATTCTGCAACAGATTGACCAGGATCTGCTCCAGCCGGATGCGGCTCGCCATGACGACCGGCGACGCGTTGCCACGCGGCTTGACGATGGTCACGCCGGAATCGCGGATGCGGCCGGACAGCAGCGACAGCGCGCCGTCGATCGCCTCGCGCACCGGCAGCGGCGAGGCGGCGACGCCTGGCCGGCGGGCGAAGGTGCGTAAGGTACTGGTGATCGCGCCGATACGTTCGGTCATCGAGACGATCGACGTCAGATTGCCGCTGGCCGGCACGGTCTTGCCGCTGTCTAGAAAGCGGCCGGCATTCTCGGCATAGGTGCGGATGGCGGCGACCGGCTGGTTGATCTCATGCGCCACGCCGGCCGCGATCTGGCCGAGGATGGAAAGCCGGTTGGCCTGGGCGAGGTCGTCACGCAGCCGGCGGACCTTGGCTTCGGCGTTCTCGCGCTCGGCGATTTCGCCGGCAAGTGCGGCGTTGGAGCGCGTCAGCTCGGCCGTCCGCATGCTGACCCGGCTCTCCAGTTCGACATTCATCCGCGCCAGCGCTTCCTGCCTCAGCCGGTGGGCGCGCCGGCGCCGGGTAAGCACAAAGGTTAGCAAGCCCATCAGCAGCAAGCCGAGCAGCGTGGTGAGGCGCGCCGTGTTGGCGGCGGCGGAGAGAGCAGCATCGGCGGGCGTCAGCAGCCAGAGACGCCAACCGGGGACAGCACCCGGCAGGTCCTGCACCACCTCGACGAACTGGCGCTGCTTGCCGGCACTTTCGATCGTCGCCAGGCCGTCACCAGCGCCGCGTCGGATCGGCAGGGGTTTGAAGCCGGCATCGGCCAGCTGGAGCTGCTCGTGGGCAGCGGCGGTGTCCTGCGCGGAGAGTGGTGCGAGGGCACGAAACCGCCAGTCGGGCTGACTGGTAGCCAGCACCACGCCACGTTCATCGGTGACGAAGACGAGAAAGCCGCTGGAGCGCCAATTGGCTTCGACGCTGTCTAGCTCGACCTTCAACACCGCCACGCCAAGCGGCTTGGCGCCATCGTCGACCCGGCTGGCCAGGTAAAGGCCTGGCTTGCCGCTGATCGTGCCGAGGCCATATTGGCTGGCGGCACCCTGCGCCATGGCCTCCTGAAAATAGTGCCGAAAATTATAGTCAATGCCGACAAAGCTGGTCGGCTCGCCGGCATTGCTGGCTGATATGGCGATGCCTGCCGTGTCGATGACATAGATGGCGGACGCCGAGGCATCGCCGGCAATCGCCTTGAGCTTGTCGTCTAGGGCCTTTTCTTGCATTTTTCCGGCTCGGCGCAGAGCGCCGCGTACAGCGTCGTCACGTGCCAGCACCAAGGGAACCAGGCGCTGCTTTTCGATTTCGCCGGTCAGCGTCCCCGCCGCCAGCGGCAGGGCAGCTAGTGCTGTGTCGCGCAGATTGTCTGCCGCTTGGCCGGAGGCAATGCGCCCGGCAATTGCGATCGCGCCAGCCAGGAGGGCAAGGGCGGCCACCACGACAAGCCAGCGGCCATCGCGCAGCCGGGCCATCGCCTCGCGCAGCAATTCACGGCCGGCAAACCCTTGGGGTTCGCTATCGGTGCCTGCTTGCGACGTCTGCCCTCTCCTCTTCCTCAAGCCTTCCCGACTTCCCGGCCAGTGTAATGCGAAAATCCGCCCAGGCAAACGCCGCCTGTGCGGAAATCCGCACAGGCATCGCCCGCATGACCTCGCACAAAGGCGGAAATGCCGGGATTCCGGCCTTTCCGCGAACTGGCACAGCGCTTGCAAATCCTTGCAGCGGCGTGCGACCGGAGCGCCGCGATGGGAGAAGTCACGCAGGGCGGCGCATTCCGCCCCATCCGGCAGGGAGAGTTCGATGCACATCGCAGATCATTCAGGCGCGGTCTCCGCACGGCGCAAGCCTTTCTATGCCCAACTCTACGTGCAGGTGCTCGTCGCGATCACCGTCGGCATCCTGCTCGGCCATTTCTATCCGTCGGTCGGCGAAAGCATGAAGCCGCTCGGCGACGCCTTCATCAAGCTGGTCAAGATGATCATCGCCCCGGTCATCTTCCTGACCGTGACGACGGGCATTGCCGGCATGAGCGACCTGCAGAAGGTCGGGCGTGTCGCCGGCAAGGCGATGCTCTACTTCCTCACCTTCTCGACGCTGGCGCTGATCATCGGCCTTGTCGTGGCCAATGTCGTGCAGCCGGGCGCCGGCTTCAACATCGACCCGGCGACGCTCGATGCCTCGACCGTCAACACCTATGCCGCAAAGGCGCACGACCAGTCGGTCACCGGCTTCCTGATGAACATCATCCCGACGACGATCGTCGGTGCCTTTGCCGACGGCGACATCCTGCAGGTGCTGTTCTTCTCGGTGCTGTTCGGCATTGCGCTGGCGCTGGTCGGCGACAAGGGCACGCCCGTCCTCAATTTCCTGCAGGCGCTGACGACGCCGATCTTCAAGCTGGTCAGCGTGCTGATGAAGGCAGCCCCGATCGGCGCTTTTGGCGCCATGGCGTTCACCATCGGCAAATACGGCATCGGCGCGGTCATCAACCTCGCCATGCTGGTCGGCACTTTCTACGTGACGTCGTTCCTGTTCGTCTTCGTCGTGCTGGGTGCGGTCTGCCGCTACAACGGATTCTCCATCCTGTCCCTGATCCGCTACATCAAGGAAGAGTTGTTGCTGGTGCTGGGCACCTCATCGTCGGAGGCAGCCCTGCCCTCGCTGATGGAGAAGATGGAGAAGGCCGGCGCCAAGCGCTCGGTGGTCGGTCTGGTCATTCCGACCGGCTATTCGTTCAACCTCGACGGCACCAACATCTACATGACGCTGGCTGCGCTGTTCATCGCGCAGGCAACCAACATCCACCTGTCGATGGGCGACCAGATCCTGCTGCTGCTGGTTGCGATGCTCTCGTCCAAGGGTGCCGCCGGCATCACCGGGGCAGGCTTCATCACCCTTGCCGCCACGCTTTCGGTGGTTCCGGCGGTGCCGGTCGCCGGCATGGCGCTGATCCTCGGCGTCGACCGATTCATGTCGGAGTGCCGGGCGCTGACCAACTTCGTCGGCAATGCCGTCGCCACGCTGGTTGTGGCGCGCTGGGAAGGCGAACTCGACGAGGCCAAGCTGGCGAGAGCGCTGGCGGGCACCGCGGATGACAACCTGCCGGCGGATGTCGTTCCCGCCGAGTAATAATCCGTCCGGTCTCATACCAACGACGGCCGGAAGCATTCTGCCTCCGGCCGTTGTCGTTCAGCGTCGACTTTCCGCGGCCGACGGGCCGACGAAGACGCCTATTCGCGGTTGCGGACATCAAAGTCGACGCCCTTGATCACCTCCACGCCGCCATAGGACTTGCGCGCACCGCGCAGCTTGGGCTCAGCCATTGAAGTCCCTCCTCTGGTCCGGATAGGTGCTCGGGCCGACAGGCATGCGAGCCGCCAGGGTGCCCACATCATCGAACAGGACAAGGCTGGCGGCGCCGACGAGACCGGCGTGGCGGCCGAGTTGGGCCTGAACGACCGGCACGTCGCGATAGGCGCGCATGGCCCGCTGCCTGATGGTCGCCTCGATGGTCGGCAGCATCAGGTCGAGGCCATTTGCAATGCCGCCACCGACGACCAGCACATCGGGCGAATAGAGATGCAAGAGGTTGGTGAAGCCGACGCCTAGCCAGCGGGCTTCCTCGTCCAGCAAGGCCGAGGCAAGGCCATCCCGCAGCCGCGTCGCCTCGACGACATGGCGGCCAGTCACCTCCGCGTCCGCAGACAGGCGCCGCAAAGTCGAGCCGTCGCCGGCGGTCGTGGCGGCGGTGGCGCGGCGGCCGAGCGCTGTTCCAGAAGCGATCGCCTCGAAACAGCCGACGACGCCGCATATGCAGCGCTCGCCTTCGTTGGTGATGGTCATATGGCCGATCTCGGCGGCAAGGCCGCGGCGGCCGTGCAGGATGCGCCCGTCGACGACGACACCGCCGCCGATGCCGGTGGAAACCGTGACGAAGACCAGCGAGCGCGCACCATGACCGGCGCCGAAGCGCCATTCGCCGAGCGCGGCGGCATTGGCGTCGTTCTCCAGCCGCACCGGCAGACCGAGCCGCCGTTCGAGGATATCGGCAAGCGGCACGTCTAGCCAGCCGGCGAGCGTCGGCGGTCCGACCGCAATGCCGGCCAGCGGATCGAGCGGCCCCGGCGCACCGACGCCAACGCCGACGACGGCGAGCGCCGGGGCCTCGGCATAGACGGTCGCCGCAAGCGCCTCGATCTGGCCGATCACCACGTCGGGACCAGCCTGCGCCTGCGTCGGCACCGCCGCGAATGCCAGGATCTTGCCTTCACGGTCGACTAGGGCGGCGCGAAGCTCCGTCCCGCCAAGATCGATCGCGAGGGCGGCTTGTATTGTCATGCCGCGACCTTCAGTCCGTGCAGCCAGCCGATGCGACCGGCGAGATCCTTGTCGCCGAAGGCGAGCGAACCGAGGACCACGGTTTCGGCCCCGGCGGCACGCAACAATGGCACGGTCTCGTGGCGGATGCCGCCATCGGCCGCCAGAACCACGTCTGCCTCGCGGCCGGCCTGCTTGAGGATGGCGCGGGCGTCGCGTAGCCTGTCGCAGGCCTTGTCCGACAGGCTCTGCCCCTTGACGCCGATCGCCGTCCCGAGGAGCGTGACGAAGGCGACCTCGGAGACGAAAGGCGTCACCGTCTCGACCGGCGTCTCCAGCCTGAGCACGACGCCCGCTTCGGCGCCGAGTTCCCGCGCCAACCGCACGGCGCGCAATCCCGCTTGCCCATTCTCGGCATGGACGCTGATCATGTCGGCACCGGCCTCGATGAACTGGCGCGTCTGCGCCTCGACGATTGCTCCATCGACCATCAGATGGACGTGGATGGGCTTGGCCGTCAGCCTAGCGATGCGGGCGACGAGATCGGGAAAGAAGAGGAAGGACGGGGCGAAATGCCCGTCGGCCACATCGATGTGATGAAGGTCGACATAGGGCTCGATGCGTTTCAGGTCGCTCTCGAAATTGGCGAGGTCGGCAGACCACAGCGAGAATTCAGCGATCATGCGATCGCGTGGCAATGCGGCGATAGCGGCCGGGCCTGAGTGTGGTTTCGAGATCATGATGGGTCCTGGTTGTTGAAACGAGCATCGAGAAAGCCCGCGATAGCAGCGCGGATCTCGGCGAAATGGCGTTCCTTGTCGGTGGCCTTCGGCGCCACCTCAGTGAAGACTGCATAGGGGATGGCGTCGGCAAGGCTGCGAGCGGTCGCCAGCGGATGGACGAGGTCGACACCGCTGCCGATGACAAGCGTCGGGATTGCGAGGCCGGTGGCCGCCACCCGCGTGACGCCAGGCCCATCCGCTGCGATCGCCTGCATCACCTCGGCGAAAACTGACGCGTTTTCGCGCGCGAAGAAGCCAAGCAAGGAGGCGAGATTATCCGGTGCTTCCGTGCGAAGCCGGACTGCCGTCGCCGAGGCCGCGAAGGCATCGCGCGCTTCATCAAGCGAACCGTTGCGGATGAATTCCGCCACTTCCACGTAAGGGCGCATGTTTTGCGGCGCCGGTTCGAAGGCCCAGGCCGGGCGCACAAGCACCAAACCCAGGACGCGGTCCGGATACCGGACGGCAAGCTGCAAGGCGATGGCCGCGCCCATCGAAATGCCGCCAGCAACGAAGTGCTTGATGCCAGCAGCATCGGCGGCAGCCAGCACATCGTCGGCAAACATGTCGATCGAAAAGGGGCGACCGCTGCCGGCGCCGGAGCCGCCCTGCGCGCGGCATTCGACGGTCAGCCGGCGGTAGGAAGGACTGTCGGGAAAGTTCAGCGCCACCTGCGCGGCATCGCCGCCAAGGCCATGCTGGAAGACGACGGGAAGCCCGGCTTGCCGCGTGTCGAAAACACGAAGTGCCGCATCGTCGCGAAGCAGGATCGCCGGTGCTACGCCCATCAGAGCAGCCCTCGCAGGAAGGCAGCGACACCGGGAGCTTCCTCGGCGGACAGGCCGTGGGTGACGAGCGATCCCTCGAAGCCGACTGCCTTCAGCCGCGCGACGAAATCGGGGAAGTCGACGATGCCTTGCCCAGACGTGGCAAAGCGGCCGTCACCGTGGCGATCCTTGGCGTGCGCCATGGCGATGTGGCCGGCTGCCTCGTCGATCGCTGCGGCAACGATGGAGCGCGCCTCGTCGGGCGTCGCGTGTTCGAACAGGTTCGCCGGATCGAGCACGATCTTCAGATGCTTCGATCCCATCTCGGCGATCAGCCTGATCGCATCCTTGGCCGAGGTAACGATGTTGGCCTGTTCGGGCTCGATGCCGAGATCGACGCCGGCCTCTTCGGCCAGCGCCAGCGCCTTCGACATCTCGGTGGCCATGTCGAACCAGGAGGCAGGCGTGGCATTGTTAGGATGATACGCCCACTGATCGACGGCGTTGCGCGAGCCGGTGCAGAGCGTGACCAGCGGAATGTCAAGGGCAGCAGCCGCTTCGATGACGACGGCCAAGCGCCTGAGACCATCGTCGCGGACGCCCTTGTCGGGATGCGCCATGTTGTAGGTGCCCGACAATGCTACGAGTGAAACATGGGTCGACCGCGCGGCGGCGCGGATCGCCGCAATGGCATCCGCCGGCACGACATCCGGCATCGAAGGCAGGCCGGCGCAGGCGAGGTTGAACTGCGTCGTCTCGTAGCCAGCCTGCTTAACCGCCGCGAGCACCGCGGCCGGCTCGGCACCGGGAAAGGTCTTGGCGAAAATGCCGAGACGCATCAAACCGCTCCCGAAACCGAGGCGAGCTCAACGCGTTCACCTGATGCTACCGAGCGTGCGATGGCAATCATGGCGCGGATCGACGCAACGCCGTCCTCGACATTGGCGCCGCGCATCGGCGTGCCTTCCAGCACCGTTTGGGCAAGACCTTCCAGCTGGCGGCGGAAGAAATGGCCGTCGGCACCGAGCGGCTTGTGAGCCGTGGCGGTCTTCTCATGAAAGATCTCGACTTCGCTGGCGCGGAAATACCAGGGGTTGAATGTCCTGGCGATGACGGAGCCGTTCTCGCCATAAAGCTGAAAACCTTCGTGCCAGTCCATGCGTACGGCGACGGTGAGGTCGAGATGGCCGAGAGCGCCGCTGGCGAACTCGGTCTCGACGAACCAGCAATAGGCGCCGAAGCGTTCGTTGAGGCGCGCGCGCACGGCGATGATATCGCCGCACAGGAAGCGCGCCGTGTCGACGAGATGCGAGCCATGCGCCAGCATGAAATACTGCCGCAGATCGGCCTTGGGATTTCCCCCCGGCTTCCTCGCCAGCTTGCTGGTGACGGGCAGCGGCTGCACGGCATCGGTGTTGGTGTAGCGATGGGTGGAATCGCAATACCAGGCCTTTAGCGCCAGCACCTCGCCGATCTCGTCGCGGACGAAGTCGCGCGCTGCCTCCAGCGCCGGGTCGAACCGCTTCATGTGCCCGACCTGCAGCACCCTGCCCGAGCGCCTGACCGCCTTAGCCAGCGCCTCGCCTTCCTCGACCGAAGTGCCGATCGGCTTTTCGCACAGAACATGCTTGCCGGCATCGAGCGCCTTGATCGACATCGGCACGTGGTAGGCGTCCGACGTGGCGACGATCACCGCCTCGAGCTCCGGATCGGCGAGCATCGCGTCATAGTCGGCGTAAATCTTTTGCGGTTCGTAGGTGGCGCCCATGCGGGCAAGCAGATCGGGGGCCGCGTCGCAGATGGCGTAGAGGTCGGCATTGCCGGCCTTGACGCAGGATTCCAGATGCGCGAACTGCGCGATGGGGCCGCAGCCGAGCACGCCGACCCTGAGGCGTCTGTCCTGTTTCTTGATCATCGTCTCGTTCTTCAGGCGCCGTAGGAGCGCATTGTCTGGCGGTTGGTCTTGACCGCGCCGGCGGGATCGGCGGCGGCCGTCTCGGATTCTTCCTCCAGCACCACCCAGCCGTTGAAGCGTGGCGCGGTGCCGGCGATCTCGATGACCGCAGGCGTGTCGCAGACGCCCTCGCCGAGCATGGCCCAGGTGCCGTTGGCGTCGACGTCCTTCAAGTGGATGTAACGGATGCGGTCGCGATAGGTGCGCAGCGTGTCGGACATGTCCTTGTGGCCGCGCAGGATGTGGCCGGTATCCGGCACCCAGCCGACCAGATCGGGGTCGAGCAAGGCAAAGATCGTGTCGTAGTCGGCGCGGTCGAACAGCAGGGTGTTGTGGTGCGAGCTTGGATGTACCGCGACATCCACACCGGCCTTGCGGCCGATCTCGGCGGCCTTGTTGTAAACCTCCGCGGCGATGGCGAACTTGTCGTCGCGCGGCCCTTCGGACACCACGGTCGCCGAGCCCATCGAGACCAGCGCGCCGGGAAACGCAGCCGCGAAGTCGATCCAGCGTTTGGCGGTCTCAAGATCGGCGCTGATCTTCTCCTTCAGCGTGAAACCGCTGTTCGAGCCGAAGGCGAAGGAGACGAGCGTCAGCCCGGACGATTTCAGCGCAGCGGCGAACTCCGACGGCTTGCCGGCATAATGACCGATCATGGTGTCGGTGATCTCGATGCCGGTATAGCCGCCATCGGCGATCGCCTTGAGCAGATCATCGGGACCGCTGGTGAACCGGTCTCCCAGCATCTCCCAGGTGAAGGTCTGGCAGCCGACTTTGAGGTCTTTCACGTTCATCCTTTCATTCCTTGATACCGCCTATTTATTGATGCGCCCTGCGTCAGCCGTTCGATGATGTGGCGCGGGAAGAGCAGCACGAGCACGATCGGCGTAAATCATCGATTGCTATACGCGGGGGCCTGCTCCTTCGGTTCTCCCTGGGGTGGACACCCTACTTGACCGAGCCCGCGGTCATGCCGGCGAGGAAGTACCTCTGGGCAACGAGGTAGATGAGCAAGAGCGGTAGCGAGCCGAGCACGCTCATCGCCATCATCTGGTTCCATTCGAAGGCGTGCTGCCCCATCAACAACTGGATGCCGATCGGGACGGTGCGCATGGACGTTGACTTCGTCAGCGTCAGCGCAAAGAGAAATTCGTTCCAGCACAACAGGAAGGTGTAGACCGCCGTCGCCACGATACCAGGCAGTGAAATCGGGACGATCACCCGCCAAAGCGCTGTCCAACTGGTGCCGCCATCGACAGCCACGGCTTCATCGAGATCGCGGGGCAAGGTGTTCAGATATCCCGTCATGAGCAGGATCGCGTACGGCAGTGTAAACACCAGGTAGGTCAGGATCAGTGCGACGTAGGTATCGAAGATACCGTATGAGACGACAAGCCCGAAGAAGGGGATCAAAAGTGTGATCGGCGGAATCGTCTGCGTGCTGATGATGAGTGTGTTCAGGCTGCCCTTGCCGCGGAAGTTGAAGCGGCTGAAGCCGTAGGCCGCCATCAAGGCGATCAGCACCGTCAGCACGGTCACCGCTCCCGCCACGAAATAGCTGTTGAAGAAGAAGCGCAGCTTTACCGGGTCGGCAAGGATGGCTGCATACGCTTCCAGCGTGAAGGCCTTTGGCAGGATTGTTGGTGGCAGGGCAAAGATCTCGGTATTCGATTTGAACGAACTGCTCAGCATCCAGTAGATCGGGAATGCCGCGAAAAAGAGCCCCGCAGCAAGCGCTACATGGAGCGCGACGGTGATCAGCCTGTCTTTCGGCGTATGCCTTTTCCTCATGGTGACTACCGAGCCTTTTGATAGCGAATATAGAACAGCGTCAGGCCGAGAGAGATCAACAAGATGACTACAGCGCTCGCCGAAGCCTGCGACAGGTTGTAGCTCGAAAACGCCAGCTTGTACGTGTAGGTGCTGAGGACCTCGGTCGAGTAGATCGGGCCACCGCCCGTCGTTATCCAGATTAACGGGAAGACCTGCATGGTCCAGATGAAGTCGAGTAGCGAGATGCTGATGATGATCGGCATCAGCATCGGAATGGTGATGAAGATCAGCTTCTGGTAGGCTTTTGCCCCGTCGATATCGGCGGCCTCGTAGAAATCCTTGGGAATGCCCTGCAAACCCGCGAGCAGGCTGACCATGAAGAGCGGATAGCCCGCCCAGATATTGGCGAAGGTGACGGCGTGCAGCGCGGTCTCAGGCGAGGAAAACCATTCGACCTTGGAACCGATGATGCCGATTTGCATGAGAATGCTATTCACGACACCGTTCGGCTCAAGCAGGAGGCGCCAGATCACGGCGATAATCACCGCGGTGAACAGCCAGGGCAGTATGTAGAGCACGCGCAGAATATTGCGCAGCATCGGATTGATGCGGTCGCTGTTCAGCATGAGCGCGAAGATCATGCCGATTGTCATGTGGAAGACGACGCTCATGCATGTGAAGTAGAGCGTGTGCCACAGCGAAGCCCAGAACACGGGGTCGTCGAAGATCGCCTGGTAGTGCTTCAGTCCGGCAAAGGATGGGTCACGACGCAGCACCGCGCTGTTCTGGAACGAGTAGGCAATCACCGTCACCATCGGCAGCAGCATCAGAAGCCCGATTATGAGCAGCGAGGGCGACAGATAGAGGTAGGGTGCGACCGCTCGTTTCAGCTTATGGTGGGAGCGCTTTTGCCGGGTCATGTGCCAACCTTGGGATACGCCTTCAAAAGAAGGTAAGCTTCGGAAACAGGTCCATCTCAAATTGCCGATCCGTTGTTGCCGGGTGGCCTGCCCGAAGTCAGGCCACCCGGTCGAAGATAGCAAACGGGAACAGGCCGATCAGAATTTCGCCATCCAGCCCTTCTGAGCGGTGGCTGCGGCTTGTTCCGGAGACTGCTCACCAGCGAGCATCTTTTGAGCCTGCACGTCGAACTGGGTCATCAGGTCTTCAGCCACCGGCAGGCCCGTGAACTCGTTGGCGAGATAACCGGTCTTGAAGATTTCAAAAGCCTTGCCGAAAGCCTTGTCCGAGGTCACGAAATCCGGCTTGGCGTTGACGTTACCCGGGAAGGCGTTCGCAAGCGACACGAGCTTGGCGTTCACCTTTTCACTCATCAGATATTGGACGAGTTTCCAGGCCTCTTCCTGATGTTTCGAGGCAGCAGAGATGCCGATGCCCCAGGAGGCATAGGGAAGGCCGCGCTTGCCGGTATAGTTTTCCACGACCGGGACCGGGATGAGGTCGAAGTTCAGCTTGGGATTGCGCTTGCGGATGAGGTTCACATGCGCGAGCGAGTCGATCATCATCCCGGCGCGGTCGTTGACGAATTCCTCGACCTTTTCCTGCTCGGTCTTGGTGGCGATGCCGGGCGAGATGGTGCCGGCGTCGTTGAGTGATTTGACGAAGGTGAGCATATCGACCACCGGTTTGCCCTCAAGGTCCGGCTTGCCGTTCGCCATCATCGACTGACCCGAAGCCCAAACCCACGACATCATGTCGTTCTGGACGCCGGATGGCGTTTGCAGCGACAGGGGCAGGACCCAGCCATACTGGTTCTTGTCGGCGTGCGTCATCTTCTTGGCGGCTTCGAGAAACTCCGCACGGGTCGACGGCAGTTTGGTCACGCCTGCCTGGGCGGCGAGGTCCAAATTCACGAAGACCGGATAGACGAAGGAAGCCACGGGAAACATCACCGCCTTGCCGTCCACCTTGATGATGTCCGCGACCTGGCTCTTGTCGAAACCGCTCGCATCCATCATCGGATTCATGTCGGCGAGTGCGTTCTGCGCATTCAGATTGTTCACCCAGGCACCGTCGAGCCCGACGACGTCGCTGAGCGTTCCGGTTGCAGCACCAACCGAGATCTGGTCTCGCGTGGTCGCGTAGGGGCCGCTGACCAGCGTCACCTTGATTCCGGGGTTTGCGGCCTCGAAGTCATCCATGATTGCCCTGAGCGAGCCAGCCGGCAATTCTGGCTCCCACCATTGGGTGAATTCCAACGTCGTATCCGCCATGGCGCCGGTTGCGCCAAGCAACCATGCGGCCGCGGCTATTTTCAGCATCGCGGGTCTTATGCGAAACGTCATTTTCTCCTCCTTCTTTAGGATCGACCGCACCATGCGGCCGATCGTCTGGTTATTCAGAAGTCTCCTTATGCAGGCGCCTCCTCTCGCCCGCGGGTCTTGTCGCGGATATTCAGATCGCCAGATGCGTCTCTGGATCGAAGAAATGGAGCTTGGCGTCATCCAGGGCCAACCTGATTTCCGAGCCGGAGCGGACTGTGCTGGCTGGTTCGAATTTCGCCACCGCATTCGACGCCAGGCCGAAATCCTGCACCGCGTCAGGGTCGCCGGAGTCCACCCGGACCGCGTCGATGTTGAGATGGACGATATGTTCGTATCCGAGTTCTTCGATCGAGGTCACCTTTGCCGGTATCGTCTGATACTTGCGGCCGGATTCGAGGCTGCTGTCAAAGAGATCCTCCGGTCGTATCCCGAACACGACCTTGCGCCCCGCATACGACCTCAAGCCCGGCCTGCGCACGAAGGCTGCATCCTGCAGCCGGATGGCCAAGGCGCCGGACATCAGTTCGTCGCCCGTCAGGGTCGCCTCGAAAAGGTTCATCGAAGGAGACCCGATGAAGCCGGCAACGAAGGCGTTCACCGGCGATTCATAGAGCCTCTTGGGTGTGTCGACCTGCTGCAGCACGCCGCCTTTCAACACCGCGACCCTGTCGCCCATCGTCATTGCTTCGGTTTGGTCGTGGGTCACATATATGGTCGTTACGCCGAGCTGCTTTTGCAGACTGGTGATTTCGGCGCGCATTTGAACGCGCAGTTTCGCGTCCAGATTGGAAAGGGGTTCGTCCATGAGAAAGGCTGCCGGCTCACGCACCATGGCGCGGCCCATGGCAACCCTTTGACGCTGTCCGCCTGAAAGGTTCGCGGGTTTGCTGTCCAGCAGAGACGTCAGTTGAAGGGTTTTGGCGATCTCGTCCACGCGCTTTTTGCGCTCAGCCTTCGGCTTGCCTGCCAGCCGCATCGAAAAGGCGATGTTTTCGAACACCGTCATATGCGGGTAGAGGGCATAGCTCTGGAAGACCATCGCGATGTCGCGGTCCTTGGGCGGCATGTCGACGACGTCGACTCCGCCGATCCGAAGGCTGCCGCTGGTGACGTCCTCCAATCCCGCGATCATCCGCAACGCGGTGGATTTGCCACAGCCGGACGGCCCGACGAGAATCAAAAACTCGCCGTCCTCAACCGACAGGTTCAATTGGTCGATTGCGTGAAAATTGTTCCCGTATGTCTTGGAGATATTCTCAAGAACGACTTCTGCCATATTCCTCCTCCACAAGTCTAAGCCACTGATTTTTATGATTATGCTCGGCTTATGTTCACCTGCGAAATATTTCCTCGGATAGTTCTGGCTATGTTCCGGTATCGAGCCGCGCATATTTCAGTTCGACTGCCGACGGCGCGTTCGTCGATGCCAGGAGTTCCGTGACCTGGACGTGGGTCGGGAGCGCCTCGCGCCCGCCCCGCCCCGTTATCGATAGGGCCGCCGCCGCGGCCGCGAATGCGACCCGGCCCGCGGTGCCGGCCCCGCGCGTCAATGCAAGGGCATAGGCGCCATGAAAGCAGTCACCGGCGCCGGTCGAGTCGACGACGGCAACCCGGTGCGGAGGCAGGTGCCAGAGCCCTGTCTCGTCGCGCCCGCGATAGAAGACACCCCTGCCGCCATCCGTCAGAACCACGGCGGACCGTGACGGCAACCACAATGCATCGAGTATCTCGGCCGGTGACCGGCGGCCCGTGGCGGTCCGCGCAAAGCCGAGTGGAAGAATGAGATGGTCGCAGAGCCCGATCAGCCTCTCGGTGGCTGGACCGCGGCTCCATTCGACATCTCCGAGGATCGCAAGGCCGAGATCGCGAGCCCGAGCCACGACATCCAGCGACCCGATCCCGTAACTATCGACGATCAGGACGGTCGCGCGGCTGAGGACCTCGTCCGGAAAGTCCGGCGCGGTCCCCAGCATCGCGTCGTCGTCATACGCGATGAACCGCTCCCCATCCGAACCGACGGTGATCCGCGAGCGTACCGGGCGCGCGTGCGGGTGGCGCGGCGCGAACGCGGTTTCAACCCCACTCGCAACGAGATCGCATAGCACGGCGTCGTCGGCGGCACTGCCCAGCCATCCGACGAAGCCGGCGGTCCCGCCGAGCCGCGCGACGGCGGCAAGTGCCGTCGCGACATTTCCCCCGAAAGCTCGGGCACTTTGCACAACCTTCCCCTTGCCCGCCGACAACGGCTGATCGACATAGACGATGTCGTCGATCGCAATAGCTCCGAAGCCGAGGATTGAAGGGACGGTGGGCATCGTTCAGGCACCCGCCTTCGCCAAGGCGTCTTGCGCCGAAAGGCCGTCATGAATGACGCCCCGAAAGGCAATCGCTGCCTTTTCCGGATCGCCATGCCCCCAGAGATTGCGGCCCACCACGGCACCGCGCGCGCCGGCACGGATGGCGTCCGCCGTCTGCTGAAGGGCGCCGAGCAGCGTGTCGGTCTTCGGACCACCGGCGATCACGACCGGCACCGGGCAGGTCCGAACGGTCTCTCGAAACGACTCGAAATCGCCCGTGTAACCGATCTTGATCACGTCGACGCCGGACTCGTAGCCGATGCGTGCCGCATAGGCGATCTCGTCGGGGGTGAAGACGATTTTTGCCCCGTCGGTGAAATCGCGAGGGTAGATATGCGCCACCACCGGCATGCCGTAACGGGCCGCCGCATTCACCGAATCGGTCAGCCAGCGTATGTATTTGCCCTCGGTCGCGCCGCGCACCGGAATGGCCACGGCCAACGCATCGGCGCCAGCGCGCACCGCATCCTCGGGCGTTGCAATCAGTTCACTGATGCGATCGTCTGGGGTGAAGCAGCCTGCCTGGATCACCAGGGAAGCCTTGCCCGCGTATTGCGGCCACAGATGGCGCGCGGTGCCGGGCTGGATGCTGACGTAGTCGGGTTTGCCCACCATGACGCGTGCAAGCGCGCCTGGCAGGTCGGCAAGACCTCCTTTGCGCACGTCGCCATAGCCGACAAAATGGTCGACCGCGCCGCCAAAAAGATTCCCAGATGGATGTGAGAAGAGGCGTGCCAGGCGCACCTTGGTTCCGAGGCTCATGAGTCCAAAACTCTCCAATCGATTGATTTCAAAATCCTGGACCAGTGTTTGCGAAAGAAAGGATAAATGCAATCTTTCGAAAGCTTTCGAACTCGCGTATTTTTGGTAGAGTGAACCGAGGCCAGGGCGATCGCTTGGCGCATGGAGGCAGGACAGGGCAATGTTGTCGGAGCAGAGACGCCAATCGATCCTGGGTGAAGTGCAACGCAGCGGACAGGTTCGCATCAAGGACCTGTCAGACGATTTTGGCGTGTCGGAAGTCACGGTGCGTTCCGACCTCGAGATACTGGACCGCAAGGGACTGCTGACCAAGACCCGTGGAGGCGCTGTGACCCGGACCACAGATTCGACCACGGCCGCGTTCGCCCGGCGGATGCAAACGAACCTCGATGCAAAGAAACGCATCGCCCGGGCAGCGATAGACCTGTTCGAGGACAACCAATCGGTCATCTTCGACGGCGGCTCGACATTGATGCAGGTTGCCATGCTGTTACCGCCGCTCAGCAATGTCGTGGTCGCGGCCACGGCGATGAATATCGTGCAGCATCTGATGCATCGGCCCGGGCTCGACGTTCACATGATCGGTGGCCGGGTCTATCCAGACACGGTGAGCACGCTGATCACCGATGCCGACACGGCTCTCGGCGGCTTGGTAGCGCATCAGGTCTTTGTTGGAGCGCATGCGATCGACTCGTCACTGGATGTGGTCGACGTGAACGAAGACATGGCGCGAACGAAGCGAAACCTCGTGCGCATGGCCCGGCGCGTTGTCCTCCTTGCGGATTCGAGCAAATGGGGCGTCAGCGGGACCTCCAAGGCATTTTCGCTGTCGAGCGTCGATGTTGTGATCACCGACGATGGCCTGTCCGGCCCGATACGCAGCCAGCTTGATAGGACCGGGGCCAAGGTGATCTATGCCTGACCCCGTCGCGGTCCCTAGCCGCGACGGAAATATCTAAATGCGCACATGACCCACAGCCTTAGTACCGGCGGTTGGCCGTTTTTCATGTCTGTCATCTTCTCCTCCTAGGGCTGGCAGCCTCCCGATATCGAGCCAGCGTTTTCGTATGTTGTATAAAAGTTTTACGCGCGTCAATATTTGAAATGCTATATAGCCCGATCCTAGGCGATCACGTTACCGGTTAGGCGGGGCCGGCAGACAATGACCGCATTGGGAGGTACGATCGGAAATGCACGGAAAATCAACGACGAAACTCGGGATCGGCGTCATCGGATGCGGCAATATCTCGATGACCTATCTGCGCAATGCCGCTCTCTTCGGCGGGATCGAATTGCGCGCCTGCGCCGATATCTCGGCTGACATGGCGGCGATGCGAGCGAAGGAATATGTCATCCAGGCACTTGGTGTCGATGCGCTGCTGGCCGACCCCGAGATCGATCTTGTCCTCAACCTGACCATTCCGGCGGCGCATTTCGAAATTTCACTTGCCGCGCTTTCGGCCGGTAAGCACGTCTTCACCGAAAAGCCGCTCGCCACCTCGGCCGCCGATGGACAGCGTCTGGTCAACGAGGCGAGATCGCGCGGCCTGCTGCTCGGCTCGGCGCCCGACACCTTCCTGGGTGCCGCCGGACGCCGCGCCCGCCGGCTGATGGACGAGGGTGCCATCGGCCGCCCTGTCACCGGCACCGCCTTCATGATGGGGCGCGGCATGGAGCACTGGCATCCCAACCCGCAATTCTACTACCAGCCCGGCGGTGGGCCGGTGTTCGACATGGGCCCCTATTACCTGACCATGCTGGTCAATCTGCTTGGTCCGGTCGAGCGTGTCATGGCGATGGCAACACGCGGCCAGGAGGAACGGCTGATATCAGCCGACGGGCCGTTCAAGAACACCACATTCAAGGTCGGCACGCCGACCAACGTTTTGTCGCTGCTCGAATTCCGCTCCGGTGCGACCGTCACCTTCGGCGCCTCGTGGGATGTTTTTCGCCACTCCAACCACCCGATCGAACTGCACGGCACCGAAGGCTCGCTGCGCCTGCCCGACCCCGACACGTTCGGCGGCACCGTGTCGTTGTCGGAACGCGGCACAGAGTGGAAGGATTTCGCCAGCGAAGGCGAGCTCTACGGCGACCGCAACTGGCCCTATTCAGCGCCCGATCGCGCCAATTACCGCATGCTCGGCGTCGCAGATCTGGTGCGTTCGCTTCAGACCGGCAGCACGCCGCGCGCCTCAGGCAGTCTTGCGCTGCATGTGCTTGAGATCATGGAGGCGATCCTGCGTTCCGGCGAGACACAGGACTCGATCGCCATCGCGGGCGATGTCGTCCAGCCGGCCCTGTTGACCGAAGAGGAAGCAAGCAGTCTGCTCGCCTGAGGATGTGACGATGATGCTCGACCCGGATGCGCTGCGCGTCCTCGAAATCGGCCGCGCAGCCGGCGGCGAACCGTTCGAGACCGGCAGCGTGGCGGCGGCGCGCGCCGCTTACAATGCTTCGTTCCCGACGCTGCAGGGCGAGCACGAGCCGGTAGCAACGACCTTGGAACAGCAGATCGAGGGGCCGAACAGCCCGATTGCCGTGCGCATCCATCGCGGCATCGGCGCACTACCCAACGGGGCACCGGCGCTGCTCTATCTGCATGGCGGCGGCTGGGTGATCGGCAATCTGGATTCGCATGACGAGATCTGCCGCTGGCTGGCCAACCTCGGCAACGCCGTCATTGTCTGTCCCGACTATCGCCTGGCGCCGGAACACAAATTCCCCGCCGGGCTGGAAGATGGGCTGGCAACGCTGCGCTTCATGGCGGAGAATGCCGCCGGCCTCGGCATCGATAAGGCGCGCATCGGCGTGGCCGGCGATAGTGCCGGCGGCAATCTCGCCGCCGTGCTGGCGCTGCTCGCCCGCGATGGATTGGCGCCGCCCGTTGCGGCGCAGATCCTGATCTATCCCAACACCGACGCCCGCCAGGTGGCAGACAGCTATCGGCGCTTCGGCGACGGCTTCGGTCTTACCGCAAGCACCATGGCCTGGTTCCGCGACCACTATGTGCGAACGCCCGACGACATGCTGGATTGGCGCGTCTCGCCCCTGCTGGCCCCTGACCTCACCGGCGTCGCGCCGGCTTTCGTGGCGCTTGCCGGCTACGACATCCTGGCCGACGAAGGGACAGCCTATGCCGCGCGCCTGCAAAGCGAAGGCGTGCCACTAATTCTGCGGCAATGGCCGGGCCAGATCCACGGCTTCGTCTCGATGGGACGCCATATACCTGGGGCCCGACAAGCGGTAGCCGAGGCGGTGGCGGCCTGGCGCCAGTTCGAGAGGAATTCGCCGACGACCAACGCTCAGGCCGACTGACGCATCACCAGCGTCGCGCCGAGCTTGACCGTGCGCGCCAGGCCCTGCTTTGGCGGATCGGCCTCGTCCAGCAGAGCCAGCAGGATCTCGACGCTGCGCCCGGCCATGGCGGTGAAATCCTGCGCCATGGTGGTCAGCGCCGGACAGGTGTAGCGGCTCAGCGGATGATCGTCATGCGCGGCAAGGCGCAGATCGCAGTCGGGCCTGCGGCCGACCTTCAGGCCGCGCGAGTACGCGGCAGCCATCACGCCAAAGGCGAGACGATCATTGGCGCACAGGATGGTACGGCCGGGCAAGGTGCCGGTCTCCAGCATTCTTTCCATCTGCTCGTAGCCAATGCGTTCGAAGTCCCAGGTGTAGTCGCGCGCAGCCTCGATGACGACCGGCTTGAACCCGGCGGTTTCCATCGCGACGATATAGCTTTGCTGGCGTTCGCCGGAGTTGTGGTTGACATGCGGAATGTCGAGATAGGCTGGCGGCTCACCGGAGCGGCAGAGATAATCGACGATGGTCGACACGCTCTGCCGGTTGTCATTGCCGACGAACGGCGTATCGCCCTCGATATAGGTGTCGAAATAGACGACCGGAATGTCCTGTCCAAGCTTGTCGAAAACGCCGCGGTCGGAGGCCAGCCCCAGCGGGGCGATGATCGCGCCCGCCACCTTCAGTGACAGCAGCGTCCTGACCGACTCCACCTCCAGCTTCGGCGAGCCATGCGAGGAGATGACGATCGGCCAGTAGCCTTCGTCGCGGCAGCGAAATTCGATGCGGCTGACCATCTCGGCGTAGAACGGATCGGTGATCGTCGGCACGATGATGCCGATGTTTCGTGTGCGCTTGCGGTTGAGGTTGCGCGCGAAAAGGTTCGGCTGATAATCCGAGGAGCGCAGTGCGGCTTCGATACGCGCCCGCGTCGCCGGCTTGACGCTTGCCGGGTCGTCGAAATATTTGGACAAAGTCGGTCGGGACACGCCGCATGCCTGGGCGAAGTCATCCATCGTGCGGTGAGTCTTCTCCGCCATCGATAATCCTGATCTCCTTACCGTCATTGCCGACCGGACGAGCCGCTACCACATGCGTCCGTTGACCGGAAGCAGCAATGCTTGACCGAACTTATTCAGTCAAGTTTTCACACTTCTCAATACAAAGCAGAAATATTGCGCGCGTTAATTATTTATGGACGCTTTAAAACCGGAGACAAAGGGTTCGGGATGGAAAGTGTGGCATTGGGCAGCGCGACGGACTGACCGCCGGCTACGGCGCTGATCGGCCACGGCATCGGCCCTGCTTGCCAAATGCCGCCACGCCGCCCATACACAGCCCACCCGAGATTGTGGTCCGCCTCACTTTCAATTTTGCCAGGGATACTGTCCATGTCTGCGACGCCTCGGTCAAAGCCTTGACGGGTCACTCCACACCATCGCTCGCCAGCCTGGGCTGGACGGATTTCTTCGGCGACCAGTTCGAGCCCGGCGAAGCCAATCTCGTCCCGACGCGCATCGCCACGGTCCATCGCGACCGCCTGACCGGCCTGTCGCAGGCAGGGCCAGTCGATCTGACACTGCCGGCGCAGGCGAACACCGGCGATTATGCCGTCGGCGACTGGGTGCTCGTCGACGCGCATGACCAGCTTGTGCAACGCCGCCTGACCCGCAAGACGGTGCTCGAGCGCCGCACCCAGGGCGGCAGGGTGCCACAGCTTGCCGCAGCCAATGTCGACACGCTGTTCATCGTCACCTCGTGCAATGCCGACTTCAATCCCGCCCGGCTCGAGCGCTATCTGGCACTGGCCAACGAGGCCGGAACGACGCCTGTGATCCTGCTGACCAAGGCCGATACCGCTGAGGATGCCGAAGCGTATGAAAGGCAGGCTGCCGCGTTGCAGCGTGAACTGCCGGTCGTGATCCTGAATCCCCGCACCTCAGATGCGGCAACCGCCTTGGCTGTCTGGTGCGGTGTCGGCCAGACGGTGGCGTTGATCGGTTCCTCCGGCGTCGGCAAATCGACGCTGGTCAACACGCTTGCCGGACCGGCGCAGCAATCGCCGCAACAGACCGGGGGCATTCGCGAACACGATTCCAAAGGACGCCACACCACCACGTCGCGATCGTTGCACGCCATCGCCGGCGGCGGCTGGGTGATCGACACGCCCGGCATGCGGACATTGCACGTCAGTGATGTCGCCTCCGGCATCGACACGCTGTTTGCTGAAATCACCGAACTCGCCCCGCTCTGCAAGTTCCGCGACTGTACGCATGTGCATGAACCGGGCTGCGCGGTGCAGGCTGCCTTGAAATCCGGGACGCTCGATCCGGAGCGTCTTGCCCGCTGGCGCAAACTGTCCGACGAAAACCAGCACAACACGCCGGTTCAGAGCGGGCCGCGCGGGGCCAGGTCTCCCAGCAGTCGCGGAAAGCGGCGTTGAAGGGGAGAACCGAGGATCAGAGCCGCGCCGTGCCGAAGAGCCGATCCCAAAATGCCGACGTGACACCGAAATTGGCCGATTCGTCGATGTGATGATGCACGGCGTGGCGGCGCTTGAGGGTGTAGAGATAGCTCGGATGGCTGGGATGCCAGTGATGAACCATGTGATGGATGCTGATGTACCAGAGGTACCCCAGCATCAGCCCGCAACTTACAGCACTTGCGGTTGCGAAACCTGAGGCCATCCAGACGGGCACAAACGCGACCAGCGCATGCACACCGAGGCTGAGCCAGGTCGGAGTGCCCACAGAACTGCGCTCCTCGACATGATGACGCTCGTGCAAGTCCTTGATGTAGGGAATGTGATGAAGGATGAACCTGTGAAGCACGTACTCGGTCAGCGTCCAAAGGAAGAGACAGACGAGGACAGTGCCTATCCAGCCTGGCGCACCCTCTTCGCCGGCCTCAAGCAGCCCGGCCACTGCCAGCACGGCGATAACCAGCGGATAGACCGCGAAGTCGCTGTAGTAGCCAATAAGACCGAGTTGCATCGTCACCTAGCCTTCGAGCCGCCAAATAAGCGATTTATCAGATTGCCGAACTCGTGGGTGAGGCGCAATGCAGATGCAACTGACATAGCGTCGCAATGCTGTGAAGCAAGGTTCGAACCAACGATCACGCACAGTCGATAGAATGCAGGTCTTCGTTGCCAACATCGCAAACGGACGCATCACAATGGCAAAACGCAGTGCTGGATTGCTGATCTATCGCCGTAGCGACGGCGATCTCAGGGTGTTGCTGGTTCATCCGGGCGGGCCGTTCTGGACGAAGAAAGACGACGGTGCGTGGTCGATACCGAAGGGCCTCGTCGGCGAGAACGAGGATGAGTTGGCGGCAGCGCAACGCGAAACCGAGGAAGAGATCGGCGTCAGGATCGACGGCTCCTTCACCCGCCTCGGCGACTACAGGCAACCGGGCGGAAAGATCGTCGTGGCCTGGTCTGTCGAACCGACCGTCGACATCGATGTGGCGGCCATCAAGAGCAACATCTTCACCATCGAATGGCCGCCAAAGTCAGGATTCCTGAAGGAGTTCCCGGAAATCGACAGAGCGGGCTGGTTCACCTTGCCCGAGGCCGAGGTGAAGATCCTCAAGGGGCAGCACCCGATCCTGTTGGATTTTGCCAGGCAGCAAGGCGCCCGATGATCCGTAGACCTCAGTAAGGCAGGCCGACATAATTCTCGGCGAGCGCGGTCGAAGCGGCACCCGACTGCACGAGGTAGTCGAGTTCAGCCTCCTGGATGCGCTGGCCGAACTCGCCTGTGTCGGGAAAACGGTGCAGCATTGTGGTCATCCACCAGGAGAAGCGCACTGCCTTCCAGACCCGCGCCAGCGCCTTGCCGGAATAGGCGTCGATGCCAGCGTGTGATTTCTCGACGTAGAAGTCGCGAAGACTGGCGAAGAGATAGCGCACGTCGCTGGCGGCAAGGTTCAGGCCCTTGGCACCGGTCGGCGGCACGATGTGGGCGGCGTCACCGACCAGGAAAAGCCTGTTGAAGCGCAGCGGCTCGGCAACGAAAGAGCGCAGCGGTGCGATCGACTTCTCAAAGGATGGGCCGGTAATGACATTTGCCGCCGTCTGTTCCGGCAAGCGACGGCGCAACTCGTCCCAGAAGCGGTCGTCGGACCACGCCTCGACGCGATCGTCTTGCGGACACTGCACATAGTAGCGGCTGCGATGCGTCGAGCGCATCGAGCAAAGCGCGAAACCTCGCTCGTGATTGGCATAGACCAGTTCACGATCGGCCGGCGGCACTTCGGCCAGCACGCCGAGCCAGCCGAACGGATAGTGCCGCTCGAAGGTCTTCAGCGCACCCGCCGGTACAGATTTGCGGCTGATGCCGTGATAGCCGTCACAGCCGGCGATGAAGTCGCAGTCGATACGATGCGTGGCGCCGTCCCTGTCATAGGTGACGAAAGGTGCCTCACAATCGAAATCGTGCAGCGCGACATCGGCCGCCTCATAGATCGTGGCCAGTCCTGCCGCGTCGCGCTTGTCCATCAAATCGTGCGTAACTTCGGTCTGGCCGTAGACGGTGACATGCTTGCCGCCGGTGAGGGCGGTAAGGTCGATGCGGTGCAGGCGTCCGTCGAAGGCGAGCGAGATGCCGGAATGCAGCAGTCCCTCGGCGTGCAGCCGTGCCGCAGCACCCGCTTCCTCCAGCAATTCGACAGTGCCTTGTTCGAGCACGCCGGCGCGGACGCGGCCAAGCACGTGCTCGCGGGTTGCGCGTTCCAGAATGATCGTCTCGACGCCGATGCCGGCCAACAGCTGGCCGAGCAGCAGGCCGGACGGTCCCGAACCGATGATAACGACCTGGCTGCGCATCAGTGGCCGAGACTTTCGACCTGTGCGGCGAGTTCGGCGGCAAGCCGCAGCGACGCGGCGGTGGCGACGACCATCTGCGGCAACAGCAGCCACTCCAGCGTCCATGCGGCGCCTGAGCGCTCCTGCTCGTGCACAAGCGACTGATGCATGCCGGAAAGCTGCGTGGCATTGAAGCGGGCCAGCGCCACCAGCGCTTCGGCCTTCACCGGGTTCTGCTTGTGCGGCATGGCAGACGAGCCGCCGCCACCCGACAGTTCGATCTCGGTTCCACCCTGCGCCATCAGCGCGATGTCCTGGCCGAACTTGCCAAGGCTGCCCGTCACCAACGACAGCCAGCCGGCAAAGTCGGCAACCGCGTCACGCTGGCTCTGCCATTGCGGGGCGTCGCCAAGGCCGAGCTTTTCAGCAATGGCCGCGCGTACCGCCGGCCCTTTATCGCCAAGCTTTTCCAACGTGCCGGCAGCGCCGCCAAACTGCACCACCAGCAAACGTCTGGACCGTCCCGACAGTCCTTCCTGATGTCGCTGCAGAGGTGCCCGCCACGCCGCAACGCGATCCGCGATATGAATGGGGATCGCGGGTTGCATGCGGGTCATGCCGGTCAGCGCCCTGCCCCCGAAGCGCTCCTCCAATGAGATGAGCCGGATGATGGTCTCGGTCAGCAGCAGCCCAAGATGCTCGACGACGGACTTCAGCCGGAGCACAAGGCCGGTGTCGATGACGTCCTGGCTGGTCGCGCCGAAATGAATAAAATCGCCATGCGGTTTCCCGACTGCCGCTCTGATCTGGCGTACCAGTTCCGGCACCATGACGCCGTCTTTGGCAACAGCGGCCCTCAGCAAGGCGGTATCCGGCCGGAAAGAGGCCAGTGCCGTCACGATCGCTGCCGCCGCATCCCTGGTGATGATCCTGCTTTCGGCTTCCGCTTCGGCCAATGCGCGCTCGAACGCCAGCATGGCCTCGATTTCCGCCTCGACCGAAAAATGCCTTGATGCCTCGTCGTCGCCAAGGAGCGCGGAGAGCAGCGGATGATCGAAGGGCGATACGGTCATGGCGCGGATCTCCTAGCTGTCGAAGAAGACCGTTTCCTTCTCCCCCTGGAGATGGACGTCGAACACATAAATATCGCCCTGGCGCTCGGCGATCAGCGTCGGCACGCGGACGCGGGGCTCGATTCGTGCCAGGATCGCATCCCCGGCATTGGCCTTTTCCTCGTCGGAAAAATAGAGCCGTGTGTGGAGGCCGAGGTTGATGCCGCGCGCGACGATCCAGAGCGTGATGTGCGGCGCCATCAGGCTGCCATCCCTGAACGGCACCTGGCCCGGCTTGATCGTCTCGAACGTGCACAGGCCGGTATCCATGTCGGTCGGGCAGCGGCCCCAGCCGAAGAAATTCGGATCTGCAGCACCGCGCAACTCGACCGCCGAGTTGTAAAGCCCGTCCGCATCCGCTTGCCAGATCTCGATCAGCGCATCCTTGAGCGGCGTGCCGGTGCCGTCGAGCACCCGGATTCGAAGACCGATGCGCTCACCCTTGGTCTTGTCGTTGACCATGGTGGCGCCAAGGTCGCTCGCATAGACGCCACCGATGCCGCAGAAATTAGGCGTCAGCCCAATATGGACGTATGGTCCCGTGGTCTGCGAGGGGCTCTCCTTCAGCCGGTCGAGCGACTGGGCCATCAATTGCCCTCCAGCCGGTTTTCGAACAGCGATGAGCGCCGCCCGCGCAGCACGATGTCGAACTTGTAGGCGCGCGCATCAAAGGGGATTGTCGCTTGCATGTCGAGCGCGGCGATCAGCGTCTCGACGGCTGCCTTGTCAGGGATGCCGCGCGCGATCGGGCACTGCCAGATCAGCGGGTCGCCCTCGAAATACATCTGCGTGACCAGCCGCTGCGCGAAGCCATGGCCAAAGATCGAGAAATGGATGTGCGAGGGCCGCCAGTCGTTCGGCCCGTTCGGCCAGGGATAGGGACCGGGCTTGACGGTGCGCAACGCATAGCCGCCATCCTCGCCTGATATGGCACGGCCGCAGCCGCCGAAATTCGGGTCGAGCGGCGCCAGGTAGCCATCCTTCTTGTGGCGATAACGGCCACCGGCATTGGCCTGCCAGAATTCGAGCAGCGCGCCGGGCACGCCGACGCCGCGCTCGTCGAGCACCCGCCCGTAGACGATGATGCGTTCGCCGATAGCGCTCTCGCCGGGTCCGGCGAAATTGTGGATCAGGTCGGCGTCGAGTTCGCCCAGCATGGCGTGGCCGAAGACAGGACCTGTTATTTCCGACAGTGTGTTGTCGAAAGCGAGCGGCGCCTTCTGCGGCGAGCGCAGCACCGAAGTCTTGTAGTTCGGCGTCAGGGCCGGCGGATGCCATGTCCGGTCGCGCTGAAAGAAGGCGCCGGTCTCGGGCCTCCGGTTCGAGCCGGACTTAGCGGGCATTCTTGGCTCCGTCCATTTCCGAAAACACATCCTTGGCGATTTTGAAGGCACGGTTGGCGGCCGGCACGCCGGCATAGATGGCGACATGCAGGAAAGCTTCGCAGATATCGTCGCGCGAGGCACCGGTGTTGACGGTGGCGCGCACATGCATGGCCACCTCCTCATCATGGCCGAGTGCGGCCAGCAGCGCCAGCGTGACAATCGAACGTCCGCGCTTGGTGAAGCCCGGCCGCGCCCACACGGTTCCCCAGGCCGCCTCGGTGATCAGATCCTGGAAAGGCCGGTCGAAATCGGTGGCGGCGACCTCGGCGCGGTCAACATGGCCATCGCCTAGCACCGAGCGGCGCACCGCGAGATCGGTGCGATATCTGGCTTCGTTGACGGGGACTTCATCCATCGGTTTCGGCTCCGAAGGCAAGCGATGCGATAAAATCGCGGATCAGGGCGACCAGTGCCTCTGGCTGTTCAACACAAGAAATGTGCGCTGCGTCGCCGATGATTTCGAAGCGCGCGCCGGGGATAAGGTCGGCCAGGGATCGGACGAGATCGGGAGGCGTCGAGCCATCCTGGTCGCCGGCGACGCAGAGCGTCGGTACCGCGATGCGCCGCGCGCTGTCGGTGAAATCCGCATCGCGAACGGCCGCGCAAGTCCCGATATAACCGGCAAGCGCCTGCCGGGTCATCATGTTCCAATAACCGTTCAGGTCAGGGTGACGCAGCGCGTGGAAGGCCGGCGTGAACCACGTTTTGAGCACCGCGCCGGCAATCTCCTGAATGCCTTTGCTTTTGACCGCCGCGATGCGTGCGTTCCAGCTTTCGGCGGTGCCGATCTTATGGGCCGTGTCGCACAGGATCAGGCCTTCGACCATTTCTGGGCGCCTGCGATAGAAGCCTTGCGCGATCAGGCCGCCGACCGACATGCCGCACAGCACGACCTTGCTCAATCCGAAATGATCGATGAGGCCTGAGAGGTCATCGACATGATCGTCGATCGAACTGATGTCGCCAATATCGGAAAGCCCATGGCCGCGCTTGTCATAGACCAGCAGCGGCATTTCACCATCAAGCGCCGAGACAATGTCGTCCCAGATCCTGAAGTCGGTGCCCAGCGAATTGATGAATATGATCGGGCGCACATTGCCGGTCGCCTTGATGTGGCGATGGTGCAGCGTGATGCCGCCGATGGTGACGAATGGCACGATTTCGATCCTCTATCCCCACATTGCACAAGGCGTTTGGCTCGGTAAAATGATTTTTTGCGCTGTTTCATAAACTCAGGTGCGATCAAATCCGGGTCGGACATCTGGCCCGATCACATCGGATGTCTTGCCGACCTGGTTGGCCCCAATCACGTCTGCATCAGTCTGGGCTGCGCGTTTTCGGTCGGCGTCACGGGCATCACCGCACCGTCTCAGACGACCCGACGTTCTGGCCAAGAGCGAATATCAGAGGGGGGCACGACTTGCTCACCGAACCGCGAGGTCAGGCCGCCGGTATCGGCGATCGCATTTTTGCCCGTACCCACTTGCCCATGCAGACACGATGCTAGGGCCTGATCAGGCCATCGATTTCGGCAAGGCGGCGGCCAGTGCATCGACGGCCAGCCGCACCTTCAGTGGCAAATGCGGCGTCTGCAGCCAAAGCGCGTAGCAGTCGTAGAGAAAGCGCGTCTCATCCGGCAACAGCGCCACCAGCGCGCCGGCCCGGATGCGGTTACGCACCAGCCAGTAGGGCAGCCAGGCGACCCCCATGCCCTCGGCAGCCGCGTCGGCGATGGCATCGAGATCGTCGAGACGCAGCCGGCCGGCCGGCGTGATCTCTTGCGTGAGTTGCCCCTCGTGCGCAAACAGCCACGGTTGAACGATCTGGCCGAGCCGGCGGTAGACAATCGCTTGATGGTCGACGAGATCCTCGATGCGCCGCGGTTCGCCGTGACGTTGGAGATAAGCGGGTGCGGCGCAGACGACCATGCCCTGGCGCGCGACGCGACGGGCGATCACGCCCGCCTTGTCGTCGAGGGCACCGGTGCGGATGGCAAGATCGTAGCCGTCCTCGGCGAGGTCGGCGAAGCGGTCGCTGAGCGACAGATCCAGTTCCAGCATTGGATACTGCCGCGCCAATTGCAGCAGTACGGGCGTCACGCAGTGGCGGCCGAAATGCGCCGGCATGGTGACACGCAATTTTCCACGCGGCTCCGCAAGCTGGTCGGCGGCTAGCGCGTCGGCGGCGTCGGCTTCGGCCAGCACCACGCGGCAGCGTTCATAGTATGCGCGTCCGAAATCGGTCAGGCTCTGCCTGCGCGTGGTCCGGTTGAGCAGACGCACGCCCAACCGTTCCTCAAGAAACCGGACATGCTTGCCAACCATCGGTCCGGACAGATCGAGTGCGACCGCCGCGGCTGCGAACGAGCCGAGGTCGACAGCCCTGACGAACACGGCCATGCTCTCAAGCCTACCCATATTCGGAACTCCTGCTTTCTACTGTTCTCCTTTGCAGCCATTTATCCTCGGCCAACCTAGCTGCATAGCTCATTCGGTTCAGATAATTTGGAGTATACCGAATGGCACGCGTAGTTCGCTTTCACCGGCATGGAGGCCCCGAGGTTCTGCGCATCGAGGATATCGAGCTTCCCGGACTGGGTCCCGGCGAAGTTCAAATCCGCGTCAAAGCGCTTGGTCTCAATCGCGCCGAGGCACTGCTGCGCGCCGGTGCTTATATCGAGACGCCGACGCTGCCCTCGGGGCTTGGCCTCGAGGCGGCGGGTGTTGTCGAGGCGGTGGGTGAAGGCGTGAACGACTTTATGCCCGGCGACAGCGTCGGTGTCATCCCACCGCAATCAATGATCCGCTGGCCGGCCTATGGCGAGTTGGTCACCTATCCCGCCAATCTCGTCGTCAAGCACCCGCCATCGCTCGACTGGCGGACAGCAGCGGCGGTCTGGATGCAGTATCTGACCGCTTATGGGGCGCTGATCGAGATCGCTAGCCTGCACAGCGGAGATATCGTCGTCATCACCGCTGCATCGAGCAGTGTCGGCCTTGCCGCGATCCAGATCGCCAACAGGGTCGGCGCGACCGTGATCGCGGTGACGCGAACGTCAGCCAAGAAGCAGGCGCTGCTCAACGCCGGTGCGTCGCATGTCGTGGTCTCGGTCGAGGAGGATCTGTCGGCACGGCTGAATGAGATCGCAGGGCAGCAAGGCGTGCGCGTCGTCTTCGACGCGATCGGCGGCCCGGTTTTCGAGCCGCTGACGGCGGCAATGGCACGCGGTGGCATCCTCATCGAATATGGTGGCCTCAGCCGCGAGCCGACGCCGCTCCCTTTGGGCGCAGTGTTGGGCAAGACGCTGACGCTGCGCGGCTACCTCGTCCATGAGATCACCGGCGACCCGGCGAAACTGGAAGCGGCCAAGGCGTTCATCCTAGACGGTCTGGAGAGCGGAACGCTGAGGCCGATCATCGACAGGACCTTTGCGTTCGACCAGATCGTCGAAGCGCATCGCTACCTGGAATCGAACGAGCAGTTCGGCAAGATCGTGGTGACTGTTTGAGCAGAGATGGCGAACAAATCACCATTGCCAGCAGCATCGCTCTTGAAGGCGGGACTCTGCCCTCCTAACTGTGCCGTGCGGGCCGGGCCCCTCTGACAGTCGCTTTTGGCGATTGTGATGTCGGACCGCTTTAACGGGCCCGTTCCATTCCTTTCGGTCAAGCGGGCTCAAATACTTTTGGTTTGGAGCCCCACATGACATCTTCCGTCCTTGGTATGATTTGCCCCTCCTGTCGCGTCGCGCTCGTGATGAGCGAACGCCAGGGTATCGAAATCGATTACTGTCCGCAGTGCCGCGGCGTCTGGCTTGATCGAGGCGAACTCGACAAGATAATCGAGCGTTCCGGCAGGGAGGCTTCGCCCGCGCCGCAGCCGGCAGCATTCTCCCAGCCGCAACATGGCCAAGGGCGCGATGACGATTATTCCCGCTCGCAGGGCCACCGCTATCCGAAGCGGAAGAAATCATTTTTCGAAGAGTTGTTCGATTGACCGCACCACGCCCGATACCCCGGGCCGGCGTTTGCTGAAAACTTCAAAACCGCATCGACAAAGGTCCATCCCGATGATTTCGCGCACAAGCCGATTTGCAGCCCTCGTTGCAGGACTGTTCCTCGCATTTTCCATGGTCGCGATGGATCATGCCGAGGCCCGTCGCGGCGGCAGTTTCGGCAGTCGTGGCATGCGCACGTTCCAATCGGCACCGCCGACCAGAACCGCACCGGCGCCGACCGCACCGGTCGAGCGTTCGATGACGCCCAGTACCGGTGTGAACAACGCGGCCCGGCAGCCGCAGGCCGGCATGCAGAGGCCCGGCTTCATGAGCGGCTTCGGTGGGACAATGATGCGTGGCCTGCTGCTCGGCGGCCTGATCGGCCTGCTCGTGGGCCAAGGCTTCGGCGGACTGGCCGGCATGTTCGGTTTCCTGCTTCAGGCCCTGCTCATCGGTGGCGCAATCATGCTGGCTCTCAGGTTCTTCCGGTCGCAATCCGCGCGCGGTCCCGCCCATGCGCTCGCCGGTGCCGACAATGCCCAGGCGTCGCGGTTTGAGAATCGCGCAACGACACAGCAACAGACTGCGCGCCCTTTCACGATTCCCGGCTTTGGCGGCGGTTCGGGAGGCTCTGCGGACACCGGTTCCGAGGAGATCACGCTGGCCCAGACCGACCTCGACACATTCCAGCAGTTGTTGACCGATGTTCAGGAAGCCTTCGGGCGCGAGGACCATGCCGCTCTGCGCCGGGCGACGACCCCCGAGATGGTGTCCTATCTCTCGGAAGAGCTGGCCGCCAATGCCCGGAAAGGTCTCAGGAACGAGGTGACGGACATCACTTTGCTGCAGGCCGACATTGCGGAAAGCTGGCGCGAGGATGACCGCGACTATGCCACGGCCGCATTGCGCTACGAGTCTCGTGACGTGACGCGCGAGCGGGCCAGCGGCAAGGTCGTCGAGGGCGACGGTGACCACCCGACAGAGACGACCGAGTTGTGGACGTTCGTGCGCGAGAATGGCTCGAACTGGAAGCTGTCGGCAATACAACAGGCTTGAGCTGTGTCCGAGGCGGCTGCTTGCGGGCGCTTGGCGCACCAACGGACAGCCGCGTGCCGATGGGGGTAACGTGCCCGGTATCGCTCAGCGCCTCGCGGTCCAGGCTGCCGACAAATACCTGACAATCTTTGCCGCATGAATTGCTCCCCTCCCCGCGCCGCTTCGGCGCGCGGGAGCGGCCAAATTTCGCCTCTTCGCGCTTGCATCGCAATCCCACATGTGAAAAGAATATTTACAAAAGAAGATTGACGGGAGGAGATGTCGTGCAATCAGGCGGCTTGACGCGTGTTCAAACGGTTGCGCGAGATCTTCGGCACGACTGGCGGAGCCGGCCATGAACGACTTCGCGGCCAGCGTCGGTGTCGCCTCGACGCATCCTAAGAACATGCCCGAGGAGCATGCCGCGCTGCCGGTGTGGAATGCCGAGAACTGGTTCTATGAGGACTGGCCGGTCGGCCAGAAAATCCGCTCGTTGCGGCGTACCATGGCGGAAGGCGACAGCCATTTGTTCAACACGCTGGTGCTCGACATTCACCCCTATGTGCAGGACCAGATGTTTGCCGAGACCGAAGGCATTTTCGGCAAGCGGCTGATCGCCGGCGCCTTTGTCTTCTCGGCCGGGCTCGGGCTGGTCGCGACCAACTGCGTCAATGCATTTTCCTATGGCTACGACAAGCTGCGCTTCATAAAGCCTGTCTTCATCGACGATACGATCTATTCGATCCGCACCAACCTCGACAAGAAGCCCCGCTACAAGGAAATGGGGCTGATCCGCGCCAGCTACGAAGTGTTCAAGGGCGAAGGCGAGCTCGTTCTCTATTGCGAGCATCTGCAGACGGTGAAGTACCGCAACCCGGCCGACTTCGTCGGCAAGACGGAGAAATAGCAATGCCGGCAGCAGCCGAATTGCCGCTTGCCGGTCTCATTGTCGTGGACATGAGCCAATTCCTGTCGGGCCCATACTGCTCGTTGAGGCTGCTCGACCTCGGCGCCCGCGTGATCAAGATCGAGCGTCCAGATGGCGGCGATCTCTCGCGACGGCTCTATCTCAGTGACACCGAGATCGGCGGCGATTCCACCATCTTCCACGCTATCAACAGGGCCAAGGAAAGTTTTGCCGTCGACCTGAAGAACGAGGCGGATCTCGAGGCGCTGCGCGGGCTTTTGGCCAAGGCCGACGTGCTGATCCAGAATTTCCGGCCCGGCGTCATCGAGCGGCTTGGCTTGGATTACGAGGCCGTTCGCAAGCTCAATCCGCGGCTGGTCTACGCCTCGATCAGTGGCTATGGCGAGGACGGCCCTTGGGTCAAGCGTCCGGGCCAGGACCTGCTGGCGCAGGCGCGTTCCGGCGTGATGTGGCTCAATGGAGACGAAGACCAGGGGCCGGTGCCGTTCGGCCTTGCCATCGGCGACATGCTGGCCGGTGCTGCCTGCGCGCAAGGCGTTCTGGCGGCACTGGTGCGACGTGGCATCACTGGCCAGGGCAGCCATATCGAGACAAGCCTGCTGGAGGCGCTGGTCGACTTCCAGTTCGAGGTACTGACCACGCATCTCAACGACGGCCGGCGTTTGCCACGCCGCTCCAGCTTCCGCAGTGCACATGCCTATCTGTCGGCGCCCTATGGCGTCTACCCGGCCAAGGACGGCTATCTCGCCATCGCCATGACGCCGATCCCCAAGCTCGCCGACCTGCTGTCACTTAACGAGCTGGCGCCCTATCGTGACCTGCCTGCATCCTGGTTCACCGCGCGCGACGACATCAAGGCGATTATTGCGCAACGGATAGCCACTAAAACCGTCGACGAGTGGCTTGATGTCCTCGAGCCGGCCGACATCTGGTGCGCCAAGGTGCTGACCTGGCCGGAGATGCTGGCGAGCGAGGGCTTCCAGTCGCTCGATATTCTGCAGACGGTGACGCGCGAGGATAATGTCTCGATCCTGACCACCAGTTCGCCGCTCCGGGTCGATGGCGTCAGAGCCAAGGTCGATCGGGCAGCGCCTCGCATCGGCGAGCACAGTGCGGCAATCCGCGAGGAGTTCGGCCTGTGAGCGTGCCCACGCTCAAGGGCATGACCTGGAGCCATCCGCGCGGCTACGATCCTATGGTCGCCTGCTCGTCGCTGTGGAAGCAGAAGACCGGCATCACCATCGAATGGGACAAGCGCTCGCTGCAGGATTTCGAATCCTTCCCCGTCGAGGAATTGGCGCGCGCCTATGATCTCATCGTCATCGATCATCCGCATGTCGGCCAGATCACTTTGGAGCGCTGCCTCGAGCCGCTGGATGTCGCTGGCCGCGAGGCGGAACTTGCAGCACTTGCCTCGGGCAGCGTCGGCCGGTCATATACGAGCTACAACTGGCAGGGGCGGCAATGGGCTTTCCCGATCGATGCGGCCAGCCAGGTCCAGGCCTGGCGGCCGGACGCGCTCGACGCGCCGCCGGCGCGCTGGAGCGATGTGCTCGATCTAGCCCGCCAAGGCCGGGTGCTGCTGCCATTGCGCCCGCCTCACGTGCTGATGGCGTTCTACACGCTCGCCGGCAATTTTGGCCGCCCTTGCGCAACGGACCCGTCCGGCGATCTCATCGATGCCGACGCCGGCGGCGAAGTCTTCGAGACGATGCGCGAGATAGCCGCACTGGTCGGCCCCGCCTGCTTCGAGATGGATCCGATCGCAGTTTCGGAACGCATGGCGGAGGCCGGCTCCCGCATCATCTGTGCACCGCTGATCTACGGCTATGTTTCCTATGCAATGTCTGGTTTTCGCGCGAACCGGCTGGCGTTCGCCGACATCCCGGTCGTCGGCTCCAGCGGTCCGATCGGTTCGGCGCTTGGTGGCACCGGCATAGCCGTATCGGCCTTTGCCGAAGCGAAGGATGCCGCGATCGCCTTCGCCTACTGGGTGGCAAGCGGCGAGGTCCAGCGCGGTCCCTATGCCGCCGCTGGCGGGCAGCCCGGCCATGCAGCGGCCTGGGAGGACCGGGCCGTCAATGAAGCGACAGGCAATTTCTATCGGGACACGCGCGCGACGCTGGAGGGTGCGTGGGTGCGGCCGCGCCATGACGGCTATATGGCGTTCCAGCAGGCGGCGTCCGATCGCATTCTTTCCGGAATGGCCTCGCGGCACAAAGCCGCCGAGGTCATTGCCGATCTCAATCGCCTGTTCCGGGAGACTCTTCCGGCATCAAGCGATACCTCTAAAGCGTAAGCGAACTGGTCTAGTCGAGCCGCCACAGTTTGCGGGCATTCGCGAACAACAGCCTGTCGCGTTCGGCAATGCTGCAGCCCGAAAGCAGCGCGTGGGTCGCCGCCACCCAGGTCGAAAGGCCGCCGCCAAGCGTGCAGACCGGCCAGTCGCTGCCCCAGACGACACGGTCCCAGCCGAACGCGCCGATTGTGTGCTCGACATAGGGCCGCAGCGTCTCAGCCGTCCAGCTGCCCGGATCGGCATAGGCAACAACACCGGAAATCTTGGCCATGACATTCGGGCGCCGCGCGATCTCACTCATGTGCTCGCGCCACGGATGCTCGGTTCCACCCTTGATGTCGGGCACGCCACAATGGTCGAGAACGAACTGGACATCCGGCGCCAGGTCGGCCAACGCGATCGCTTTCGGGATCTGGTGCGGCAGCACGACGAGATCGAAGGTCAGGCCGGTGCCGCCAAGCCGCTTGATGTTCTCACGAAAGAGTACGCCTTCCGAGAGATCATCCGGCACGACATGGAGGACTCGGCGGAAGCCTTTGACGAACGGATTTGCTCGCTGCCTTTCAAGATAAGCCGGAAACTCCGCCTCTTCGGGGCGGCAGGCTGCGATCGCTCCAGCCAGCATGCTGCCGGGTTGCCGTGCCAGCCCTTCGACCCGAAGGGTCTCAGCCTCGATTTCGGCCGGGTCGACATCGACCTCCATATGCAGCACACGCCCGATGCCGACACGCTGCGCCTCCACGGAATATTCCTCATAGGAGAAATCGCGGTTGAGCGCCGGCACGCCTGACAGCCAGGGATAGCGCAAGGCTGAGCGATCGATGAGATGCAAATGGGTGTCGATGATCATGACGGGCTCCTCCTCGTGGCTGTTTCAGATCATCTCACGGAGGAATTCTTCATTCAAATAAGAATTCACGCCGATGAGCCGACTGCCGAGCCCGCGAGGTGCGACAGCTTTTGACATGTTGCCAGCAACAACTCGATCGTCCGGGTAATGTCTGGTGCCGACGGCGCGTTGACCACGGTGATATAGGGAATCGATAGCGCGGCGATCGCCTTGCCATCGGAACTGCGCACCGGAGCGGAGAGGTTGAAGACCCCGGCGGTCTGCATCGAGGCCATCATCTCGTAACCGCGGTCGCGGATCTGGTCGAGCCGGGTGAAGAACTCGGCCGACTGCGCCGTCTTGTCGGTGCTGCGGACGTGTTCCGAAATCATCATCTGACGCTCTTCCGGTGAGCGGAAGGCGAGCAGCACATGTCCCGAACCAGTGTCGAACAGGCTGATATGCGAGCCGACCCGGATCGAAATCCCCCAGTAGTTCGGTGCCTCTTGCTGGCCGATGACGACGGCGGAACCGCGATCAAAAACAACAAGTTGGTTGGCCTGCTGCGATGTCTCGGCCAATTCGCGCATCAGCGGTGTGGCGTAGGAAACCAGCCGCCGGACGGGCGCGTGCAATTGCGCCAGTCCGAACAGTTTGAGCGTCAGCGAATAGCGGTCGCCGTCGAGCCGCGTAACGTAGCCGCGCCGCACCAGCCGATCCAGCATGCGGTAGAATTCGTTTGGGCTGCGGTCGAGTTTCTTGGCGATTTCGGCCTGCGTCAGACCACCGTCGACGCCCGCCAGCAGTTCGAGAATATCGAGTCCCTTGTCGAGCGCCGGCGCGCGGTAGCGCTCGTCTTCGCTATCGTCCATGACTCATCCCTCCAGTGAATTTCATCCTTCATATACGCAGGAACACGGCTGGCGGAAACAAATTTCGTCTTGACGTACTCGTGAATGTTTTGTTTGTATATGAATGTAGGACTTCTTGTCATCAGACGAGTTGCGGTCGCCGCTGAGGCGGTACCAAGGGAGGATACCAATGAACAGACTGCTTTCCGGCGTTTCCGCCGGCGCATTGTTGCTTGCCTCAGCTGCAGGCACGGCCCTTGCCGGCGACCTGCCCGGCAAGTTCGAAGGTGTGACCGTCGACGTGAAACTGATCGGCGGCCAGCAATATGAAAAACTCTACGAGCGCATTCCCGAATGGGAAAAGGCCACCGGCGCCAAGGTCAACATCCTGACCAAGAAGAACGGCTTCGACATCGACAAGGAGCTCAAGTCCGACATCGCCTCGGGCAGCACCAACTGGTGCGTCGGCTGGAACCATTCGTCGTTCGCGCCGCAGTATACGAGCCTCTACACCGACCTCGGCAAATTGTTGCCCAAGGAAGAGATCGACGCCTTCGTGCCGTCGACGATCACCTCGGCGACGATCGACGGCAAGCTGGAGATGCTGCCGCGCGCGCAGTTCGACGTTTCGGCGCTCTACTACCAGAAGAGCCTCTACGAGAATGCCGACAACAAGACCAAGTTCAAGGCGAAATACGGCTATGACCTGGTGCCGCCGGACACCTGGAAGGAAGGCACCGACCAGGCCGAATTCTTCGCCAACCCGCCAAATTTCTACGGCACGCAGTTCGCCGGCAAGGAAGAGGCGATCAACGGCCGCTTCTACGAGATGGTCATTGCCGAGGGTGGCGAGTATCTCGACAAGGACGGCAAGCCCGTCTTCAATTCAGAAGCCGGCATCCGGGCGCTCGACTGGTTCGTCAACCTCTACAAGGCCAAGGCCGTGCCGGCCGGAACCACCAATTATCTCTGGGACGATCTCGGCCAGGGCTTTGCTTCGGGCACCGTCGCCATCAACTTGGACTGGCCGGGCTGGGCCGGCTTCTTCAATGACCCGAAGTCGTCGAAAGTCGCCGGCAATGTCGGCGTCAAGGTTGCGCCGAAGGGTTCTTCTGGCAAGCGCACCGGCTGGTCCGGCTTCCATGGTTTCTCGGTGACCGAGAATTGCCCGAATAAGGAGGCCGCGGCCTCGCTGGTATGGTGGCTGACCAACGAGGACAGCCAGAAGCTCGAGGCTGCCGCAGGTCCGCTACCGACCCGCACGGCCGTGTGGGACTGGGACTTGAAGCAGGCCGAAAACGATCCTTACAAGAAGGAGGTTCTCACCGCCTTCCAGGAAGAGGCCAAGCACGCTTTTGCCGTGCCGCAGACGCCTGAATGGATAGAGATCTCGAACGC